>DASWUP010000301.1:0-3419 GCA_036401635.1 Steroidobacteraceae bacterium | reverse complement strand
CCCGGGCTGCATATGAAGTGGCCGTGGGACGTGGTGACCAAATTCGATCGCCGCATTCTGTCGCAGTCTTACACCGGCGAGACCTTCCTGACGAACGACGGCCGCGGCCTGATCGTGGACTTCTACGTGAAGTGGCGCGTCAAGGATCCGTCGCTCTACTTCATCGCGACGGGCGGGCGCGAGGATCTGGCCGGCGAGCGACTGGCGGAGATCGTCAAGGACGGGATCAAGAGCGTGGTGGCGCAGCGCACGCTGCAGCAGATCGTATCCGCCGAGCGTGCCGCGGTCACTGGTCAGATGTTTGGTCAGGCGAGCCGCAACGCCGCGGGACTGGGCGTGGACCTGGTCGATGTGCGCGTGCAGCGCATCGATCTGCCCGACGAAGTGGCGGCGCGCGTCTACGAGAGCATGAAGCAGAGCTTCGCCAAGACCGCGAGCCGCCTGCGCGCTGAAGGGCAGAGCACCAGCGCCGGCATCCGCGCCTCCGCCGAACGCCAGCGCACCGTGATCCTCGCGGGCGCCGAGCGCGATGCGGAGCGCGTGCGCGGCGAAGGCGACGCGACGGCCACCCAGACTTACGCGCGTGCCTACGCGAAGAACCCCGAGTTCTACGCCTTCTATCGGAGCCTTCAGGCTTACGAGCGCTCCCTCGGCAAGGAAGGCGACCTGCTGGTGGTGACGCCCGACGGGGATTTCTTCAAATATCTGAAGGACCCGTCGAAAACGGCTCCCCCGCGGCGCTAGCCGAACGAAAGCCCCCGGCGTGTCCTTGAATTTAACGGACCTGCTCGCCGCGCTTGGGCTGTTCCTGGTGTTGGAAGGCATTGCCCCGTTCATCAATCCCCAGGGCGTGAAGCGCACGTTCGCCAGGTTGCTTGAGGTACGCGACCGCGAGTTGCGGATCGCGGGCCTCGGCAGCATGCTCGCCGGCGTCGTCATCCTGTTTCTGGTGCGGTAGGGGTCAAGCGGCGTGGGCAAATTCGTCGTCATCATCGGCACCCAATGGGGCGATGAAGGCAAGGGCAAGGTCGTCGATCTGCTCACCGAGCGCGCCGCGGCGGTGGCACGCTTCCAGGGCGGACACAACGCCGGCCATACCCTCGTCATCGGCGGCCGCAAGACCATCCTGTCGCTCATTCCCTCCGGGATCCTGCATGAGCAGGTGCGCTGCTTCATCGGCAACGGTGTCGTGTTGTCACTCGAAGCACTGCTCACCGAGAGCCGCATGCTGATCGAGCAGGGTGTGCCGGTGTTCGAGCGGCTGCGGATCTCACCGAACTGTCCGCTCATCCTGCCCTCGCACATCATGCTCGACCAGGCTCGCGAGCGCGCGCGCGGCGCCAATGCCCTCGGCACCACCGGGCGCGGCATCGGTCCCGCCTACGAGGACAAGGTGGCGCGCCGCGCGGTGCGGGTCGCGGACCTGTTCCAGCGCGAGCGCTTTGCCGCCAAGCTCGGCGAACTGCTCGAGTTCCATAATTTCCTCCTGCAACACTATTGCAGCGCACCAACGGTGGACTTTCAGGGGACGCTGGAGGCGCAGCTGTCCATGGGCGAGAAGATCGCACCGCTGGTGACGGACGTGACGCGGGCACTGCACGAGCTGCGCGGCACGGATGCGAACGTGCTGTTCGAAGGCGCGCAGGGGGCGATGCTGGATGTGGATCTGGGGACCTATCCTTATGTGACCTCATCCAACACGACCGCGGGCTTCGCGGCCACCGGCACCGGCCTAGGTCCCCGGGCGTTCGATAGCGTGCTCGGCATCGTCAAGGCGTACACCACGCGGGTGGGTGCCGGTCCGTTTCCGACCGAGCTGTTCGACGAATACGGCGAGCACCTGTCGCGCGTCGGTCACGAGTTCGGTTCGGTCACGGGACGGCAGCGGCGCTGCGGCTGGTTCGACACCGTGGCGCTGCGGCGCTCGGTGGTGAACTCGAGCGTTTCGGGACTGTGCATCACCAAGCTCGACGTGCTCGACGGACTGGACACCATCCGCATCGGCGTCGCTTATCGCATGAACGGTGAGGTCACACCCGAGCCGCCCTTGAGCGTCGAGGCTTACGCGGACATCGAGCCGGTGTACGAGGAGCGGCCCGGCTGGCGTGAATCCACCCTCGGCATCACCGCCTACCAGGCGCTGCCGCTCAATGCGCGCAAATACCTCGAGCGCCTGCAGAGCCTCGTCAACGTGCCTATCGACATGATTTCAACGGGAGCCGAGCGCGAGCAGACCATCATGCTGCGGCACCCGTTCGGAGCGTAGATCTGACCGCATCTCCGAGCTCGCGCTCCGCGCCGGCGGCGCGCGGGGCGTTGGCGCTGATCATCCTGGTCGCGTGCTTGCTCGCATCGGGCAGCTGGCGCGTGTATTCCAACACCTGGGACGAGCCGGAGCACCTGGCGGCCGGGATCGAGCTCCTCGACCGCGGTCAGTACGAATACGACACCGAGCATCCGCCGCTCGGGCGCATGCTGATGGCGCTGGGGCCGTATCTGGCCGGGGCGCGCTCCTTCGGCACCCCGCCCCCGAACGGCACGCAGGAAGGCATTGATATCCTCTACTCCGGCGGCCATTACGCGCGCTACCTCACACTCGCAAGGCTCGGTACGCTGCCGTTTCTCGCGCTGCTGCTGTTTGGCACCTGGCTGTGGGCGCTGCAGCTGTTCAAGTCGCAGGGTGCAGCGCTTCTCGCGGTGCTGCTGCTCGCCTCGGTGCCGGCGGTTCTCGGACATGCAGCACTGGCGAGCCTGGATGTGGCGGCGGCGGCGACGTGTCTCCTCGCGTTCTACGCCCTGCAGCGCTGGGTGGTCAGCGCGCGTCTCTGCGATGCGGTCTGGTTCGGGCTCGCCGCCGGCATGGCGGTCGGCACCAAGTTCTCGGCCGTGCCTTTCGTCGGCCTGGCCCTGCCGGCACTGGCGCTGGTGCAGGCTGGTGTTGGATGGTGCCGGGACGCGCCGGTCGCGACGCCGCGCGCGCGGTGGTTGGGGCTGGCGCTCGCGGCGCTCGCCGCGCTCGTGCCGCTTTCCCTGGCGTACGGTCCGCGCTCGGCGAATGCGGCGGGCGTCGCGGTGCGCTTCGACTGGGCGGTGTCCTATCTGCTGCAGCAGCCGGGCCTGGATCACGGCCTCGGGGTGCTGCTCTCGCATGTTTGGTTGCCGCGCGAGCTCAAGGACCTGGTCAACGGCATCGTGGCGGTGAAGGCTCATAACGACAGCGGGCACCTGTCGTATCTGCTGGGGCAGGTGAGCGCGACGGGGTGGTGGTATTTCTACCTGGTGGCGCTTGCGGTCAAGACTCCCATCCCGCTGCTCGTGGCGGGGCCGGTAGGTCTGGCGTGGCTCGCAGGTGAGGGCTGGCGCCAACGCAATTCCTGGGCGCTCGCACCGGCGGTGCTCGTGGTGCTGACGCTCGCGTT
>DASWUP010000300.1:0-1565 GCA_036401635.1 Steroidobacteraceae bacterium | reverse complement strand
GGCGGTGCGTGATGTACATGGGTACCCGCGTGCCGTCCTTGCTGGGGTAGAACACCTGTTCGGTGACGAACTGCGCGTTTGAGGCCGGGGTGCGCGGCTCGCGCCACAGCGTCGCGCCGTTCGCCGGCACATCGAAGCGGTAGATCTTGGTCGGTGTCAGGTAGTCCGTGTAGGAAAAGAACGTCTCGTTCTGGGTACCCTCGCCGTGGAACCCCGCGATGCGGCCCAGGCCCGGCAGGGTCACGCTGCCTGCCGGCCGGCCGTCGCGCTCGTACACACGTGCCACACCGTGGGCATCCTCGATGTACCTGGCGATGATCCGGCCGCCCACGTAGCTCGCCTCCTCGAGCGCCGTTGCGCCTTCCGGCACCAGCGTGCGCGCCTGAGTCGGGTCGCGCGCGTCGATGGCGATGACCCGGCCGAGGGGCGCATCGCGGGTGGTCTGAAAGTACAGGTCGTGGCCGCGCGCCCCGATGAACGTATACAGGCCGTCCCATGCGGAGAACAGCGGCTGCGGCTTCGCGTCCGCGCGGCGCAGATCGAGCAGCTCGACGCCGTTCTTCTCGTAGCCTTCGACGAGCGTCACTACCAGGTAATGCCCGTCCTCCGTCACCCGCGCCATGGGAATGCGCGTCGGGTGATTGGTCACCTCGTAGATGAGCCGATCGTGATCCTGGGAGGTGCCGAGCCGGTGAAAGTAAACTGCCGGCCTGCCGGAATCATCGCCCTTGCCCTCGGGGAGCGCGGGATAGCGGCTGTAGTACACCCCTGAGCCGTCGCGCGCCCAGGACACGCCCCAGAACTTGGTGAAGCGCACCGTGTCCGGGAGATCCTTGGCGTCCGCGACCCTGCGGAAGCGCCAGATCTGCCAGTCCGTGCCGGCGTCGGAAACCGCGTAGGCGACTACGCTCCCGAGCACGTCGGGCGTGAACTCCGAGACCGCCACGGTCGCATCCTCGCGCACGGTGTTCGGATCGAACAGCACGTGACCGGGGGAGTCGAGCGTGTCGGATACGAACAGCGCGCTCTGGTTCTGCGTGCCGTCGTTGTGCAGGAAGAAACGGTGACCGGCGCGCCGTATCGGCACGTCGAAGCGCTCGTAGTTCCACAGCCGCGTGAGGCGGGCCTTAAGCCACGCTCGGGCGGGCAGCTCCTGCAGCCGCGGCCGCGCGAGGGCGTTCTGCCTGCTCACCCACTCGCGCACGGCTGGCGAGTCGAGGTTCTCAAGCCACCGATAGGGATCTGCGACCCTGGTGCCGAAATAGCTGTCGCTCACCTGCACGCGCGCCGTGACCGGGTACACCGGTGCGGAGGCGGCGGGGGGCATGCCGACCGCGGTCTCGGTGGCGGTGCGCATTGGCTTGCCGCCTGGCCCGCTGCCGGGAAAGGGCTGCGGTGTGCCGAGCTGCGTCCCGACGCATGAGCTCAGGCAATACACGGCGCCGGCGGCCATCGCAAACGCTGCGGCTACCGCACGGTAGCGGGGGCGCATCATCTAGGGAAACTTGATTTTGCCGCCGCCAGCCGCTCCCGGACCCGGCCCCACGGCGCTGCCCACCTCGGGC
>DASWUP010000299.1:0-5068 GCA_036401635.1 Steroidobacteraceae bacterium | reverse complement strand
GCGATGAAGATGATGAACCAGATCGAAGCCGACAAGGCCGGTCGCATCACCTCGGTCATGGCCAGAAACGGCGATCCGGTCGAGTTCGGCCAACCTTTGTTCGTGGTCGAATAAACCGGCCGTGATCGAGAAGATCGTCATCGCCAACCGCGGCGAGATCGCGCTGCGGATCCTGCGCGCCTGCCGCGAGCTTGGTATCAAGACCGTGGCCGTGCACTCGACCGCGGACTACAGCCTCAAGCACGTGCTGCTCGCCGACGAATCGGTGTGTATCGGGCCGCCGCCCTCGTCCGCCAGTTATCTCAACATGCCGGCGATCATCAGCGCGGCGGAAGTCACCGACTCAGTCGCGATCCATCCGGGCTACGGCTTCCTGTCCGAGAACGCCGACTTCGCCGAGCGCGTGGAAAAGAGCGGCTTCGTGTTCGTCGGCCCCAAGGCGGAGACTATCCGCGCCATGGGCGACAAGGTGTCGGCAATCCGGATCATGAAGTCTCACGGGGTGCCGTGCGTGCCGGGCTCCGACGGTCCGCTGGGCGAGGACTCGGACGAGAACCTGCGCGTCGCGCGCGACATCGCCTACCCGGTGATCATCAAGGCATCCGGCGGCGGCGGCGGGCGCGGCATGCGCGTCGTGCACACCGAAGCCTCGCTTCTGAACGCGATCGGCATCACGCGGGCGGAAGCGCGCGCCGCCTTCGGCAACGACCAGCTCTACATGGAGAAATTCCTGGAGCGGCCGCGGCACATTGAGTTCCAGGTGCTGGCGGACGGGCATGGCAACGTCATCCACCTGGGCGAGCGCGATTGCTCCATGCAACGGCGGCACCAGAAAGTGCTCGAGGAAGCGCCGGCACCCGGCATCACGCTGCGCCAGCGGCGCTTCATGGGCGAGCGCTGCGTGGAAGCCTGTCGCGCGGTCGGCTACCGCAGCGCGGGCACCATCGAGTTTCTGTACCAGGACGGCGAGTTCTACTTCATCGAGATGAACACCCGCATCCAGGTCGAGCACCCGGTGACCGAACTCATCACCGGGATCGACCTGGTGAAGGCGCAACTGTTGATCGCCGCGGGCGAGCGTCTGCCGTATACGCAAAGCGACGTGCAGATCCGCGGTCATGCCATGGAATGCCGCATCAACGCCGAGGATCCGAAGACCTTCATGCCATCGCCCGGTCCGATCCGGCTGTGGCACGCGCCGGGCGGTCCTGGCATCCGCGTCGACAGCCACGTGTACTCCGGCTACAACGTCCCGCCCTACTACGACTCGCTGGTGGGCAAGATCATCGCCCACGGCGACACGCGCGAAACCGCCATCGCGCGCATGAAGAATGCGCTGGCCGAAATGGTGATCGAGGGCATCAAGACCAACGTGGCGCTGCACCAGGAGATCTGCAACCACGCGGCTTTCCAGAAGGGCGGCACGGATATCCACTATCTCGAGCGACGGCTGGGACTTCGTTGATTGGCCGACCCGTTGCGCGGCTGTCGCCGGCGCATAATCGGCCGATGTATCTGGAACTGACGTTCGAACTCGGATCACTGGATCCGCATGCCGCGGAACAGGCCGCCCGGGCGTGCGGCGCGAGCGCGGTGACGTTCGTCGACGCGCGCGATGATGCGGTGCTCGAGCCCGCCCCTGGAGAATTTCGGCTCTGGCCCCGCACCCGCCTCAAGTGCCTGTTTGTGCAAACCCGCGACGCGGCGGGAATCAGGCACGCGCTCGGCGCGGCCTTAGGCGTCGACCCGGCCCTGATCGGCGTGCAGGCGTTAGCCGATCGCATCTGGGAGCGCGAGTGGCTGAAGGACTTTCACCCGCTGCGCTTCGGGCAGCGTCTGTGGGTATGCCCGCATCACGAGCGCGTCACCGAGCCCGGCGCGGTCGTAGTGGCGCTCGATCCGGGGCTGGCGTTCGGCACCGGCACCCATGCGAGCACCGCGCTGTGCCTGACGTGGCTCGACGCGCACCTCTCGCCCGGCGCACGTGTCATCGACTATGGCTGCGGCTCGGGGGTGCTCGCGCTCGGCGCCGCGAAGCTCGGGGCGGCGGAGGTACACTGCTTCGATATCGACCCTCAGGCGCTCACGGCCGCGCGCGCCAACGCGCGCGCGAACGGCGTCGCGCAGCAGGTGCACGTCCACGAGCGCGCCGACACCCTGCCGGCCGCAACCGATGTGCTGCTGGCGAACATTCTATCGGGACCCCTGTGCACCCTGGCACCGCGCTTCGCCGCACTGCTGCGCGCGCGCGGGGAAGTGGTGCTCGCGGGGCTCATGGAGCAGGAGGTCGCGGACGTGACAGGCGCTTACGCGACGTGCTTTGATGTCGCCCGGTTCGGCGAGCGCGACGGCTGGGTAGGCCTCGCCGGACGGCGCCATTGACGCCCGGCCGCCGCGCGGCTCTGTCATGTTCACAGTCTGTCCAAAGTGTGCCCTGACCCTGGTGGTGACCGCCGAGGATCTGCGCGTCGCCCAGGGTTATGTGCGCTGCGGGCGCTGCTCGAGCGTGTTCAACGCGCTCGCGCGGCTGAGTGAGGAGCAGCAAACGCCTGAGGGAAGCGTCGGGGCTGCAGCGGCGGCGCCCGCGCCCTCGCCATCCATCGAACACACACCCCTCGAAAACTCCGTGCCTGCGTCCTCTGCCTCGACCCAGGCGCCTGAAATGCACGCGCCCTCGAAGAGCGTGACCGATGAAGACGCGATCCCGGAGGAGGCGCTCGAGTTCGATGCCGCCAAGACCGATATCTCTTCCGTCTTTGTCGAACCGCCACCGAACCCGCAGTGGACGGCTGCGACGGGAACCTTCAAGGCCATGATCGCCGCGAATCAGGAGGCTGCGCAGGTGCAGGAGGAGGCCGTGCCGAAGGAGGCCGTGCCGAAGGAGGCAGCGCACGCGCAGGACTCCGACTCCCAGGTCGATGTGGAAATCGACCCGGCATTGCTGGCCAGCATCCTGAATGTCGAGCCCCTCGTGCCGCCCGCCCCGACGCCGGCACCACCGCCGGCGTCGCCCCCGGTGCGCCCCCCAAGGCACGAAGCCACTGCCGTCTCCGGCGCTGCCCCCGCCGCCACTTCTGCCCCCGCGCCGCGGCCGGCGCCAGTGCCCACAGGCTCGGCGCCCGAAGCCGCCGCGAGCGCGCTCAGCGCCGCACTTGAGGCGCGAACGGTGCGCAAGACGCGGCCCGATCAGGAGGAAGAGACCGCCTGGACGGCGCGCCTTCTGCCGTACGCCTGGCGCGCCGGTGCAGGCCTTGCGCTCCTCGTGCTGCTCGCGCAGATCGTGAATCACTATCGTGACGATCTCGCGGCCTCGGCGCGCTTCAACCGGCCGCTCACCGCGCTGTACGCGTCCTTCGGGATGCCCCTGCTGCCGCGCTGGGATCTGCGGGCGTATGACGTACGCCAGCTCGGCGCGTCCGTCGAGCAGGCGGGCTCCGGTCTGATCACGGTGCGCGCCAGCATCAAGAATGCAGCACCGCAGCCTCAACCCCTGCCGCTGCTGCGGGTGACGCTGCAGGATCGCTTCGGCAATCGGATCGCTGCGCGCGACGTGGCGCCGCGCTTCTACCTGCCCGGCGCCAAAGCGGCGTCTGCTTTCCTGTCGGCGGGCGAGCGCATCGACGCCGACATGGGTTTCGTGGACCCGGGCGCCAATGCCGTGGGATTCGAGATCGACGCCTGCCTGCCAACCAGCGGCGGCGAGGTCATCTGCGCAAACGACGCCGCTGCGCGCTAGAGCCTTCAGCGCTACTCACGCTAGAGAATGAGGTGTCGCTTGCGGATCGGACCCTACCTGCTGCCATCACCCGTCGTGCTCGCGCCCATGGCCGGGGTGACCGATCGCCCGTTCCGCATCCTGTGTCGCAGACTCGGCGCGGGCCTGGCGGCCTCCGAGATGATCACCGCGGATACGCGGCTGTGGAATACGCCCAAATCGCGCCATCGCATGAACCACGAGGGCGAGCCCGAGCCGCGCGTGGTGCAGCTGGCCGGCGCCGACCCGCAGGCGCTCGCGGAGGCGGCGCGCGCCAACGTGGCACTCGGCGCGCAGATCATCGATCTGAACATGGGGTGTCCGGCAAAGAAAGTGTGCGGCAGGCTGTGCGGTTCGGCGCTGCTCACCGACGAAGCGCTGGTGGCGCGGATTCTGCAGACGGTCGTGAACGCGGTCGACGTGCCGGTGACGCTCAAGATCCGTACCGGCTGGAACCGCGAGCACAGAAACGGCGTGAACATTGCATGCATCGCGCAGCAGTGCGGCATCGCCGCACTCGCGGTGCACGGCCGCACGCGCGCGGATTTTTATGAAGGTGCGGCCGAATACGACACGATCCGCGCGATTAAATCGCGCCTCCGGATTCCGGTGTTTGCGAACGGCGACATTGCTACGCCGAGAAAAGCGCGCGAGGTACTTGATTTCACGGGCGCGGACGGAGTAATGATCGGCCGCGCGAGCCATGGCGCGCCATGGATCTTCCGCGCTGTCAATCTCCATCTGGAAGAAGGAATTGCGTCGCCGCCACTTCTGCGCGCCGACCTGCGTGATATCATTCTGTCGCATCTCGACTCCCTGTACTGCTTTTATGGTGAGGAGAGCGGAGTCCGGATCGCGCGCAAACATCTCGGCTGGTATTGCGGGCTGCTGCATGATCCGGCGCAGGTTCGCCGGGATCTGCTGGAGGCTGCGAGCACGGCCGCACAGTTCGCGCACGCGCTTAAGCATTTCGAAGACTGGGTGAGCGAGGCTGCCGTGGCGGCCTGACGAAAGATTTTTTCCCTTTGGGGGTCTGACAATGTCCGCAAAGAAAAAGCCACGAGCTCGCGAAGCCATTACCGCCAGAGTCAACGGCCGGGAACTGCCGCTGCGCAATCATGCCGAGCGTGCCCTGAGCGATTACTTTACCAACCTGAACGGTCAGCGCCCCGCCCATCTCTACGACCTGGTGCTGCGCGAGGTCGAGGAGCCGCTGTTTCGCGTAGTGCTCGATTACGCGCAAGGCAACCAGAGCCGCGCCGCGGGCATTCTCGGCATCAACCGCGGCACCCTGCGCAAGAAATTGAAGCAGTT
>DASWUP010000298.1:0-4068 GCA_036401635.1 Steroidobacteraceae bacterium | reverse complement strand
GCTCGCACCGGCGGTGCTCGTGGTTCTGACGCTCGCGTTCGCTAGCGTCTTCAGCCGCATCAACATCGGCATACGGCACGTCCTGGTGCTGTATCCGTTTTTTGCCCTTGGTGCGGCGTATGTGATCCTGCGCACCTGGCGCTCGCTTCGCGCGCGGCGCAACCCGCGTTCCGCTCTGGCCGGCACGGCAGTGCTCCTCGCGCTGCTCCTGTGGCAGTTCAGCACCTTGTGGACGGCCTGTCCGGACTACCTGCCTTACTTCAACGAGGCGGTGCCTCACCCGGAGCGCGTGTTGGTCGACTCGGATCTGGATTGGGGGCAGGATCTGCGCCGCCTGGAGCTGCGCGCGGCGCAGCTGCGGATTGCGAAGCTGAGCCTTGCGTACCGCGGCACCGCGGACCTTGCGCGCGAGCCGCTGCCGCCGTTCGTGATCCTCGCGCCACGGGCGCCGATGACCGGCTGGGTGGCGATCTCGGAACTTGCGCGCACGCGCAATCCCGGCGACTACGCCTGGCTGGATGCCTACCGGCCGGTGGAGCGCATCGGCAAGTCGATCGATCTCTACTACATTCCCTGACGGCTCGGACGCTTCAGGAGGCCGGCGCGCCGACGGCCGCGCGCAGGCGCGTGATGCGCGTGAGCGGCGGTGGATGAGAATAGTAGAACGCGGCGTACACCGGATCCGGTGTCAGGGTGCTCGCGTTATCTCGATGCAGCTTCACCAGCGCAGTGGCGAGTTCGGCCGCGCTCGCATAGCGCGTCGCGAACGCGTCCGCCTCGAACTCGTGCCGCCGCGACCACAGCGAGCCGAGCGGGGTGATGAAGAAGGTGAAAGCCGGAAGCGCGAGCACGAACAGCACCAGCGCGGCGTGCGTCGAGGGCACCGGCACACCGAGCGCCGCGTAGAAGCCCGCCTGGCCCGTCAGCCAGCCAAGTAGCGCCAGCCCCACGAAGGTGAGCGCGATCGACAGCAGCAGCCTCTTGCGCACGTGCTTCAAGCGGAAATGTCCGAGCTCGTGAGCCAGCACCGCCTCGACTTCCGGGTGAGCGAGACGCTCGAGGAGGGTGTCGAAGAACACGATGCGCTTGTGGCGGCCAATGCCGGTGAAGTAGGCGTTGCCGTGGCTCGAGCGCCGCGAGCTGTCCACGACGAACACGCCCTTGGAGGCGAAACCGCAGCGCGCCAGCAAGGCCTCGATGCGCTGCCTGAGCGCCTGATCTTCAAGGGGCGAGAAGCGGTTGAAGAGCGGTGCGATGAATGCCGGCCAGGCCCAGGCCATCAAAAACATGACGATGAGCCACAGGCCCCACGCCCACACCCACCACCAGCGGCCGGCTCGTTCCATGAGCAGCAGCGTCGCAACCAGCAGCGGACCGCCGAGCAACAGCGCGAGCGCAAGGCTCTTGCCAAGATCGGCGAGGAACAGTCGGGCGGTGGTGCGGTTGAAGCCGAAGCGCGCCTCGAGCCAGAAGGTACGCCAGACCGAAAAGGGCAGGTTGACCAGCTGGATGAGCAGCGCCACGGTGGCGATCACGAGGACGCCGAGCCACGGTTGGCTCAAGTGGGTGTGGCGCCACAGCGCATCCACCGCCGCGATGCCGCCACCGACTGTGAGCACCAGCGTGAGCGCCGCGTCGACGACGGTGCCGATGCGACCGAAGCGCACCTTGGCGATGGTGTAGTCGGCTGCCTTGCGGTGCTCGCTCGCCGAGACGCTGCCGGCGAACGGCCCGGGCACCTGATCACGGCGGCGGGCGACGGCGCTCACCTGGCGCTGCGAGAGCCACAGCTCGATGACGGTGCTCACGAGGACCGCGAGGATGAAGAGCGGCGTCAACCAGCGCATCAGAGTCGCTGTCCGCCTAGGCGTTCTTGGCGCGCGGCGCGCGAGCCACTTTCGCGCGCGCGGGCCGCGCCCGGCCCGGCAAGCGTCGCGCCCGCGTGCGGGCAGAGGTGGATGCGGGGGCCGATTTGCCGCTGATCTGCAACTGCGCCAGCAGCAGTTTCGCCGCGGAGGCGAACCGGCCCGGGTCGCCGTAGGCACGCGCGACGAGCATCTCGCCCTCGAGCGCACCTACCAGCATGCGGGCGGCCTCGTGCGGGGCCACGCGTACCGACAGACAGCCTTCGCGCTTGCCCTGCTCGAGCAGCCGGGCGAGCCAGCTCTCGTTGAACTCAAAGAACACACGGATCGCCTCCTGCATCTGCGCCGGGAGCGTGCCGTATTCGGCGGCCACCATGCCGCACAGGCACATGCGCTCGTTCGCCAGCACGTCGGCGTAGAGCTTCACGTAGGCGCACAGCCGCTCATCCGCGCGCTTCGCGCTGATCCTGTCCAGCGCGCTCTCGAACGCCTGCGTGTAGCGTACGATGAGCGTGCGGCCGAGCTCGGCCTTGGTCGCGAAATGGTAGTGCAGGCTCGCCTTGGTGATGCCAACTTCCGCGGCGATGTCGGCGTAGCTGAAGCCGTTGAAGCCCCGTGTCTGCACCAGGCGCTCGGCCACATCGAGTATCCGGGTCGTGGTGCTGTCGGGCGCGTCGTGCGAGTTCAAAGTCATGATCGCCAGATCATAGCAGGTGGGGCTTGTATCTACCTACTAGTTGATAGACAATCGCGATCAGCGATGCACCTCGCACCGCCTAAAGGGGGTAATGATGCACACGACTGAACACAAGACATTCTCCAAGCCCGACGAAACGCGCGAATTTCCGCACGGGCGCGCGGAGATCCTCAAAGTCGGCGACGGTGAGGTGGGCCGGCTCGTCTTCCAGCCCGGCTGGCGCTGGTCGAACGACGTCAAGCCCATCGCCAAGACTCAAAGTTGCACCGCGCCACACTTCCAGTACCACGTGAGTGGCCGCCTCGGTATTCGCATGGACGATGGCACGGAGTTCGTGGCGGGTCCCGGCGATATCACGTCCCTCCCCAGTGGTCACGATGCGTGGGTCGTCGGCAACGAACCGGTAGTCGTGGTGGACTGGTACGGTGCCAGCAACTACGCCAAGCGTTCTTGAAGTTCTGCTGCGTGACACTTGGACGCGCGCCGCCCTGCCTCGGGCAGTGCGGCCGCCGTTGCAGCGCGCCGACGATATTCGCTGGGTGTGCGTTGGCCCAGGAACACGTCGGGGACAGATTGTCGAACGCATGCTCACGCCTGAGTGGGATCATTTCCTCAGGTTGCCGGGGATCCGGCGCCGTATTTGGCGGTCATCTTCTCGATGATGCGGGTGACGGTCACCACGGTGCGTTCGTGAGTTCCGGTGCCGATGTCCTCGACACCATCCGTGGCCCATATCCTGAAGTCTATTCGGCGTCCCTCGGTGCGGATGACCTCCGCATGGCCTGTGACCTCGCGGCCGACTGGAGTCGCCACTAAATGCCGTACGTCCACGCGCGTGCCGACGGCGCTTTCACCGGGTTCCAGATACGGTTTGATGGCGTTCAAGGCGGCATTTTCCATGATCAGCACCAGATACGGTGTCGAGAACACCGGCGGCAGGACGCTGTCCTTGAAGCTATCGGCAAGATGGCGCGGTTCGACGCGAAGGGTATACGCTCCGCGCGCGCCCATCGGTATCTCTTTCATGGCGCCTCCTGCTTTTGGCTGTCTGTTGTCCCATCTTTCGGCATTCTATTCGGTAGCTACGTGGGCTGCCGCGCCGACTATCGCCTGCGGTATCTGGCTAAGAATCCAAACGGTTATTGCGGGTTTACCTATCGTCCTAGGAGTTGGCGGTGGCCGCGAAGGCTCGACGCCTGTTGCTCGGTGCTGATCGATGTGTAGCGGCCGCTATGCGGTAGATTGCACCGGCCGATCGCACCGACGCTGCAGATGGCCGGAAAGCAGCCACTTGCCCTGCAGTGCGCCCTCGCGGGAGTCCCATTCCCGGGGGTGGCTGGCGCCAGGCGCAGGCAAGGGGTGCCTGCGGTTGCTCTATAACTCGCCGTTATTCATGTATTCCGCAAGGCCATCCAGGCAACCTAGCCAACCTTGCTCATGCATGTCGCGCATCGCCGTGTTGGGAATGCGTTCATGAGTGACAATAACCTCGGTGCTCTGACCGCG
>DASWUP010000297.1:0-5945 GCA_036401635.1 Steroidobacteraceae bacterium | reverse complement strand
ACATGAGCAAGACCCCTGATTTCCTCACCCCGCGCAAGGCCGCGGCCAACAGTTCCACCACCCAGGTCACGCAGACCGTGCGTGCCGGCATCGAGTGTGGGGACGCGACCGGTTGTGTCGTACCTCCGCTGCACCTGAGCGCAACGTTTGCATTCCGCGGATTCGGCGAGAAGCGTGCCTACGACTACACGCGCTCGGGGAACCCGACCCGCGACCTGCTGGGCTCGGCGCTCGCCGAGCTCGAGCAGGGCGCGGGCGCGGTGGTGACCGCCAGTGGCATGGCGGCGGTCACGGTGGTCGGTTACCTCGTGCCGGCGGGGGGGCGCATTGTCGCGCCGCATGACTGTTACGGCGGCACCTACCGGCTGTTTGACGCCTGGCGGCGCCGCGGCGAACGGCAGGTCGAGTTCGTCGATTTTGCCGACGAGGCGGCGGTACGCGCGGCGCTGGCGCAACCCGCCGCGCTGTTGTGGATCGAGACCCCGAGCAATCCTCTGCTGCGCATCACGGACATCGCGGCAGTTGCGGCTATGGGGCGCGCCTGCGGGGCGCTTATCGTCGTGGACAACACCTTCCTGTCCCCCGCCTGGCAGCAGCCGCTCACGCTCGGTGCGGACCTCGCGGTGCATTCGACTACCAAGTACCTCAACGGCCACAGCGACGTGGTCGGCGGGGCGGTGGTGGCGCGCGAGCAGGGGCTGTACGAGCAACTCGCCTGGTGGGCCAACTGCCTGGGGCTCACCGGCGCCCCGTTCGACAGCTACATGACACTGCGGGGCCTGCGCACTCTGCATGCGCGCCTCGATCACCACGGACGCAACGCGCACGCGCTCGCTACCTGGCTGCAGGAGCAGGGGAACGTGAGGCACGTGTGGTACCCCGGGCTTCCCGCCCACCCGGGCCACGAAGTGGCGAAGCGCCAGCAACGCGGATTCGGCGCGATCGTGACGTTCGAGCTCGAAGGCGGGCATGCCGCGGTGCGCGAGTTCGCCGCGGGACTTAGCTGCTTCTCGCTGGCGGAGTCGCTCGGGGGCGTGGAGAGTCTGGTGGCGCATCCGGCCACCATGACCCACGCCGCGATGGACCGGGAAGCGCGTGACAGGGCGGGACTCACCGACGGGCTCATCCGCCTGTCGGTCGGGATCGAAGCGCTCGAGGATCTGCGCGCGGACCTGGCGCGAGCGCTGGCGCGGGCCGCGAGCGTCCTGCCGCAGCGAAACTTCAGCCGGGCCGCTGCAAGCTGCTGATCACCGCGTCACCCGCCTCACGGGTGGACAGCGCGCGAGTGTGCGCCGCGGCAATGTCGGGGGTGCGCGCGCCCTCGCCGAGTGCCCGCGCGACGGCCTGCTCGAGCGCGCTCGCTTCTGCGCTTAGGCCGAGCGAGTGCCGCAGCAACAGGGCGACGCTCAGGATGGTGCCGTACGGGTTGGCGATGCCGCGACCGGCGATGTCCGGCGCCGAGCCATGGATCGGCTCGTAGATACCGCGCCGGCCCTCGCCGAGCGAGGCCGACGGCAGAAGTCCCAGCGAGCCGGCCAGCATCGCCGCCTCGTCGGTGAGGATATCGCCGAACATGTTTTCGGTAACCAGCACGTCGAAGTCCCTTGGTGCGCGGATCAGGTGCATGGCCGCCGCGTCCACCAGCATGTGATCGAGGGTCACATCGGGAAACTCGCGCGCGATGACCTGGGTGCTCACCGCGCGCCACAACCGCGAGGTCTCCAGTACGTTGGACTTGTCGATCGAGGTGAGCCGTCCGCGCCGCGACTGCGCCAGGCGTGCGGCCACACGCGTGATGCGCTCGATCTCGGCGACCGTGTAGGTGCACACGTCAGTGGCGCTGTCCCTGGTGCGCTTCTTGTCGCCGAAGTAAATGCCTCCGGTGAGCTCGCGCACGAACAGCAGATCGACCCCTTGTACCACCTCGGCCTTCAGGCTCGAGGCGTCGGCGAGCGCCGGGTGGACCTTCACGGGGCGCAGGTTGGCGAAAACCCCCATTGCGCGGCGCAGCCGCAGCAGCCCCGCTTCCGGGCGCAGCGCCACGTCCGGCGCCGACCACTTCGGTCCGCCGATGGCGCCGAGCAACACGGCATCGGAGGCGAGACAGGCGCGCAGCGTGCGCTCGGGCAGGGGATCGGCGTGGCTCTCGATGGCCGCGCCGCCGAAGGGCAGCTCGTCGAGCTCGAACTCGTGGCTGAACAAGCGCCCGATGGTGGAGAGGCAACGCAGGCCTTCGGCGATGACTTCAGGTCCGATGCCATCGCCGGCGAGCACCGCCACCTTAGGCTTCATGCGCGGCGCTCGTACGCCTCGATCTCGCTACCGCGTCCGAGCAGATACCCCAGCTCATCGACACCGCGCAGCAGGCAGTGGCGCGCGAACGCTTCGAGCGCAAATCCCACGGCGATGCCGGTGGGAAGAGTGAGCGTGCCCGCCATCACATCGAGCGTGACCTCGGCGCCCGGATGGGCGATGAGCCAGGCGCTGCTCGCCTCATCGACGATGACCGGCAGCAAGCCGTTCTTCAGGGCATTGCTGCTGAAGATGTCGGCGATCTCGGTACTGATCACGGCGCGAAAGCCGTAGTCGGCGAGCGCCCAGGGCGCGTGTTCCCGCGATGAGCCGCAACCGAAGTTGCGCCCGGCGATCAGGATCCGGCAGCCCCGCGCCTCGTGCCGATTGAGCACGAAGTCGGCCCGCGGCGTGCCGTCCGGGGCGTAGCGCCAGTCGGCGAACAGGTGCTCGCCGAGCCCTGAGCGCGTGGTGGTGGTCAGGAAGCGCGCCGGAATGATCTGATCGGTGTCGATGTTGGCAGAGGCCAGTACCACCGTGCGCGAGGTCAATGTCGTGAATGCCTCCATGGGTTCAGGCTTGCGAACTCACAGCAGCTCGCGCGGATCGGTGACCCGGCCGCGCACCGCGCAAGCGGCCGCGGTGAGCGGGCTTGCGAGGAGCGTGCGCGCACCGCTCCCCTGGCGGCCCTGAAAGTTGCGGTTGCTGGTGCTGACGCAGTACTCGCCGCGCCCGACCACATCACCGTTCATGCCGAGGCACATGGAGCAGCCCGATTCGCGCCACTCGGCGCCGGCCTCCAGGAACACGCGGTCGAGGCCTTCCGCTTCCGCCTGCCGCTTGACCTGCTGGGAGCCGGGGACCACCAGCATCCGCAGGCCCGGCGCGATGCGCCGGCCGCGCAGCACGCGCGCGGCACTGCGCAGGTCAGACAGGCGCGCATTGGTGCAACTGCCGAGGAACACGACGTTTACGGGCTGATCCCTGATCGGCTCACCTGGCGTGAGCCCCATGTAGGCGAGGGCCTGGCCGAAGGCCGCATCGCCGGGGCGCTGCGGAATCGCCCCACCGATCGGGATGACCATGCCGGGGTTGGTGCCGTAGGTGATCATCGGCTCGACGCTCCCGGCATCCACGTCCACTTCCCGGTCGAAGCGCGCGAGCGCATCCGTGGGCAACCCGCGCCAGGCGTGCAGCGCGCGCTCCCAGGCTTCGCCCTGCGGCGAGCGCGGGCGGCCTGCGAGGTACGCGTAGGTCGTCTCGTCCGGGGCAACCATGCCGGCGCGCGCCCCGGCCTCGATGGACATGTTGCACACGGTCATGCGTTCGTCCATGTCGAGTGCGCGGATGGTATCGCCGCGGTACTCGATCACGTGCCCGGTTCCTCCGGAGACGCCGAGCCGGCCGATGATCGCGAGAATGAGATCCTTGGCGGTCACGCCCGCGGGCAGCTCGCCGCTCACATTGACGGCGAGCGTGCGCGGCTTGCGCTGCAGCAGGCACTGCGTCGCGAGCACGTGGCCGACCTCGGTCGTGCCGATGCCGAAGGCGAGGGCGCCGACGGCGCCGTGCGTGCTGGTGTGGCTGTCGCCGCACACGATGGTCTTGCCCGGCTGCGTGAGTCCCAGCTCCGGACCGATGATGTGCACGATGCCGCGCTGATTGTGGGTGAGGCCGAGCAGCTCCACGCCGAACTCGGCGCAGTTGGCCTCGAGCTCGTGCACCTGCCGCGCCGCGGACTCGAGCGCGATCGGCGCGCCGCCAAACACTTGGGCAGTGAGCGTCGGCGTGGAATGGTCCATGGTGGCGAGCGTGCGCTCGGGGCGCCGTACCGCAAGGCCACGCTCACGCAGCACCGTGAACGCCTGCGGGGAGGTGACCTCGTGGATCAGATGCAGGTCGATGTAGAGCACCGCCGGGGAGTCCGCGCTCTCGGGGCTCACCTCGTGGCGCTGCCACACCTTGTCGAACAGGGTTTGCGGCGCGTGCGCCATCAACCGGAGGCCGCGGCGCGCGGCGCGGACATGTCGACGTAGTCGAGCCAGCCCCACTTGTCGGCGGTCTTGCCCGAGAACAGGCCGAAAAACGCATTCTGCAGCGTCTCGGTCACCGGTCCGCGCTTGCCCGAGCCCACGGTGAGGCGATCCACCGAGCGGATGGCGATGATTTCCACCGCGGTGCCGGTGAAGAACGCCTCGTCCGCGAGGTACAGGAGCTCGCGCGGCAGGGCGCACTCGCGCACCTCGAGGCCGCGTTCGCGCGCCAGCCGCATGACCGTATCGCGCGTGAGTCCGCCGAGCACCGAGTGCGCGAGCGCCGGCGTCAGCAGCACGCCGTCTTTCACCAGAAACAGATTCTCGCCCGAGCCCTCACTCAGTGTGCCATCGGGCGCAAGTCCGATGCCCTCCGCAAAGCCGAGCCGGCGCGCTTCCGCGCCGATCAGCTGGCTCGACAGATAGTTGCCACCCGCCTTGGCGAGCGCCGGCAGAGTATTCGGGGCCATCCGCTGCCAGGAGGACACGCACGCATCGACGCCCGCTTCCTCGGCCTCGTGGCCGAGATACTTGTCCCATTCCCAGGCCGCCACCGCCACTTCGGTGGGCGGCTCGATCTTCGGCGTCACGCCGATCTCGCCGTAGCCACGAAACGCCACCGGACGGATGTACGCGCCGCGCTTGAGCGCGTTCGCCGCGATCACCTGGCGGCAGGCCTCATTGATCTGTTCGGCGGAGAACGGGATGTTGATGCGATAGATCTTGGCGGAATCAAACAGCCGGCGAGTGTGATCGCGCAGGCGGAAAATGGCGACGCCGCGCGGGGTCTCGTAGGCACGCAGGCCCTCAAACACCGAGGAGCCATAGTGCAGGGCGTGCGACAGCACGTGCACCGTGGCCTTCTCCCAGGGCACCAGCTTGCCGTTGAACCAGATGAACTGCGTGGCGGGAATGGGCATGGAGGCTCCTAAGCGGACGTCGCGGCGGCGCGCTCCTCGCGGGAGCGCGTTCCGGCCTGCGCCAGCTCGATGCGATTGATCACTTCCAGGAACGCCCGCGTACCCGACTCCACGATATTGGTGCTCACGCTCGCGCCCCGGTAGCTCTTGTGATTGTACTCCACGTACACCCGCGCCTCGCCCTGTGCGTCCTCACCCTCCGATACCGCATGCACCTCGAACTTGCGCAACACCACCGCGATCCCGGTCGCGGCTTCGATCGCCTTGAAGGCGGCGTCCACCGGACCGTCGCCCGCCGCGCTGCGCTCGACGCTGCGGCCGTCGCTGTGCGTAAGAAGAACCTGCGCCCGTGCCGCGCTGTTGCTGCGCGCCTCGGTCGCGAGCTCGATGAGAGTCCAGGGCCCGCTGGCGGAGCCCTCCGCGCGCAGCACCAGTGCTTCGATGTCGCCGTCGAACAGCTCCTTTTTCTTGTCCGCCAGCGCCTTGAATTCCTCGAACACGCGGTTGAATTCCAACTCGTCGAGCTCGAACCCCAGGGCGCTGACGCGCTCGCGGAACGCGTGCCGGCCGCTGTGCTTGCCGAGCACCAGGTGGCGGCGCGACAGGCCGACATCCTCGGGACGCAGGATCTCGTAGGTCGAGTAGTGCTTGAGCATCCCGTGCTGGTGAATGCCGGCCTCGTGCGCGAAGGCGTTCTCGC
>DASWUP010000296.1:0-10743 GCA_036401635.1 Steroidobacteraceae bacterium | reverse complement strand
GATGCCCTTCGGGCTGCTCAACGAGCATCACGAGCCCACGCGCTTCTACGGCGTACAGCGCAACTTCATCGAAACCCTGATCATCCCCAGCACCTGGCGCGAAGGCGGCTTCAACCTGCACGGCGACACGCGAGCGGGACTCGGCTGGAACCTCGGGCTCAGCACCGGTTTCGATCTGTCGAAGTGGGACTTCGCACCACAATTGCCGCCCTATGCGACCGCGCTCGGGCTCGCGCTGAGCGATGCGGCGCCGCTGCGGGCGACGCACCAGGAGCTGGCGCTGGCGAACGCCCATCACTTGTCGCAGTACGCCACGCTCAGCTACTACGGCATCCCGGCCTTGCTCCTCGGCGGCGCGATCAGCACCGGAGAGGCGGTGAAGATTCCCACCCCGCCCGGGGCGCCCGCGCCGGGCGATCCGCGGGTCACGCTGTGGGAGGCGCATGCGCGCTGGACGCCCGCGAAGTTCGACCTGTCCGCGCTGTATGCGCGCGGCGCGATCAGCAACATGGGGCCCGTCAACGCCGCCCATCCCGGTTCCCCGAACCCGGTTCCATCATCGTTCTATGGATATTTCCTGCAGGGCGCCTATCAGCTGTGGGAGCAGGGCGAGTATCGGGTGACGCCGTTCGTGCGCTGGGAGCGCTATGAGCTGGGCGCCAGTTACTCCGGCACCAGCGGGCCGGTGATCCCTGCAGGGCAGGTGCCGCTGTCGGGGAGCGCCGCAGATCTCGGGTACTGGCCCCGCAACGCGGATCGAGTGTGGACCGCAGGTGCGAATCTCTACCTCGGCGCGCACCTGGTGGTGAAGGGCGACTATCAATGGTTCCAGGTGAATCAGGGCTTCAGGCGCTTCGACCTCGGTCTGGGCGTGAGCTTCTGAGCGTGCCGTGCTCAGCGCTCGGCGAGCACCACTTCCTCGGGCTCGTTGATGAAGTAGCCCTGGATGTACTGCACGCCGACCTGCCACAGCACGGCCATGGTGTTGGCGTCCTCGACCCGCTCGCCGATAGTCTGGATGTTGCGCCGGCGTGCGGCTTCGACCAGCGTGCGCACGCGCAGCTGCAGCTGCGAATCCCCGGCCAGTCCCTGGATGATGGTGCCGTCGATTTTCACGAAATCGAGCGGCATTGATTCGAGCATGCCGACGCTGTCGCGTCCGGAGCCGAAACCCTCGAGCGCGAAGCGGAAGCGCCGCTGGCGCAGCGCGGCGGCCAGCGCCTTGACCTGCGGCACGTAGCTTGCCGCGCTTTCCTCGGTGATCTGGAAGCACAGCCGCTGCGCTTCGGCGCGGCTCGAGCGCAGGTGATTGTCGAGCCACTCGAGGAAGCCTGTATCGCGGATGGTTTCCTTCGACAGGCGCACGAACAGACACTCGGGCTTCTTCTGCGCCGCAAACGACAGCGATGCCCCGACGACCCAGCGGTCGATGTTCTTGAGCAGGTCATTGCGCCCGGCGGCCGCCATGAACTCCGACGGCAGTACTTCCCGGCCCTGCGCGTCGATCATGCGCACCAGCACGTCGAACATGCCGGGACGCTCGCCCTGAAGACTCGCGATCGGCTGCTGCACCAGGCGGAAGCGGTTCTCCATCAGGGCGGCCTTGATGTGCTTGACCCACACCTTGTCATAGGCCATGACGCGGCTATCGTTGTCCGCGCGGTCCGACGTGATGCTTTGATTGCCGCCGCGGGCGGCGCCCTTGCGAGAGCACTCGAGCGCATCGGCGATCACCGCGTCGACCTTGGCCTGCCCCGGAGACACGACCGACAACCCCACGGTGCAGGTCACCGACACCGCCTTGTCGCGGATGCGCATCACCTGCTTCTGCAGGCGCGCCAGCAGCCGCTCGCTCCACGCGTTGATGTCGTGCTCGTTGCCCCGCTCGAGCAGCACCAGGAAGCGCACGCCGCCGAAGTGTCCGGCGAGCTCCTTCGGGTGCAGCGTCTCCTTCAGCAGCCGCGCGAACTCGATCAGGATGTCCTCACTCGCGGTGGCGCCGACCACGCGCTCCAGATCCGCGAACTTGTCGAGCCTGATCAGCGCAAGGCAGCGCATGCCTCCCGCGGCCGGCGTCGCCAGGCGCTGCGCGAGCGCTGCGAGCAACGCGGGGCGTGGCAGCAGAACGCCCCCCGCCTCGCCCACCGAGGTGGGCCGCGCGCTGAGCTGCAGCTCAGCGCGCGGCCGGGCCGGTACCATGAGGCTCACGCACGGCTCCTGCTCGTGCTCCCCGAGTGCCAGCGTCATCTCGATGGACACCACGGTGCCATCCCCGAGCAGGGCGTTGGCTCGCAGCGGGTGATCGGCCTTCCAGCGTCCCTGCAGGCACGCCGCCAGTGCGCCGCGCAGCGCCGCGTGCGTGGAATCCTCGAACAGATCCATGACCGGTTCGCCGGCGACGCCTTCCTCGACGCCCAGCAGCTCGAGCCAGGCGGGGTTCGCATCGACCACGATCCCCTCCTGCACCTGGATGATGGCGTCGTTGGAGCGATACAGCACGGTGTCGAGCTGACTGCGCGCGTCCTGTGCGGATTTCAGCGACGCATCGAGCGTGCGCTCGGTGCGAAACACGCGCAGCTCGCGCAGCATCACTGCCTGCAGACGTTCGGTATTGGCGAGCGTGACGGCGTCGCGCGCGCCAAGCGCCAGCGCCGCGGCGATTTTGGCCTCGTCCACAGTAGCTGCCAGCAACAACACCGGGACGGCGGGCGCGAGCTGATCACGCACGCGGATTGCGGATTCGAGCTCCTCGGCGCTGCCGGCGACGTGCACCAGCAGTTCGGGATTGAGCTGCGTGAGCGCATCACCCAGATCGCGCAGCGCCGGGATCCAGGTGCAATGAGCCGGCTGCCCCGCACGCCGCAGGATGCTGTTGACAGCTTCGACGGGCTCGCGCGCGGCGCTCAGCACGATGAGCGGAACTGCGTTCTGCTCGGGCAAGGCGGCCTCCACTGGTGCGCCCGCAAAATGGCGGTTGATTCTAGCACCGGGGTGCCGGCCTCCCGCGTGCGCGACCTCGCGGAATCCGCCGCGGCGGCGTGGCGCGCTGGCGGGGGTGGAGCGATGCCGTTATCATACGCGGCCCTGTTGAGCGGGCCGCGCATATCGCAGCCCTGAGCGCGAGAGAGAAATGGCCAGCTACACGACCAGCGAGATCCGCGGGGGTCTCAAAGTCCTGCTCGACGGCGATCCGTACACCGTGATCGAGAACGAGTTCGTCAAGCCGGGCAAGGGCCAGGCGTTCAACCGCATCAAGGTGCGCAACCTCAAGACCGGGCGCACGATCGAGCGCACCTTCAAGTCCGGGGAGTCGTTGGAGGCGGCCGACGTCGTCGATACCGATATGCAGTATCTCTACCACGACGGGGAGTTCTGGCATTTCATGGTGCCGGAGAGCTTTGAGCAGTACACCGCCGGCAAGTCGGCGGTGGGCGAGAACGCGCAGTGGCTCAAGGACGGCGTGATCTGCATCGTGACCTTATGGAACAACGTGCCACTGGTCGTCACTCCGCCACCGCACATCGAGCTGAAGATCGTCGAGACCGACCCGGGTTTGCGCGGCGATACCGCCACCGGCGGCCAGAAGCCCGCCAAGGTGGAGACCGGCGCCGTCGTACGCGTGCCGTTGTTCATCAACGAGGGCGAAGTGATCCGCATCGACACCCGCACCGGAGAATATATCTCGCGCGCCAAGCAGTAGCGGGCGGGTGCCTTGCGCGGCGGCGCGCCTCAGGCGGGCACGGCGCGCGGCGCGCTTCGCGAGCGCCACAGGCCGTCGGCGGCGTAGATCAGCAGCGCCACCCAGATCAGGGCGAAGCCAGCCCCGAGGGCGGGCCCGAAACTCTCGTGATAGACGAGCACCCCGCACAACAGCTGCAGGCTCGGCGCGATGTACTGCAGCACGCCCACGGTCGAGTAGCGCAGCGCGCGCGCCCCATACGCGAACAGGAACAGTGGAATCGCCGTGATCAGCCCGCTGCCGATCAGCAGTGCGCTGATGCCGGGGCGGTCGATGGTCAGCGCCCCGCTGCCGACGGCCTGGCACCAGCCAAGATAGGCCACCGCAGCGGGCATCAGCAGCAGGGTCTCGGTCGCAAGTCCCGGCAGGGCGTCGACACTGATCACCTTGCGCAGCAGGCCGTACAGGGAAAAGCTCACCGCCAGCGCGCAGGCAATCCACGGGGGACGCCCGGCGAGCACCGTGAGATAGGCGACCGCGATCGCGGCCAACGCCACCGCGCTCCACTGCGCGCGGTTCAGCCGCTCGCGCAGCACGAACACTCCCAACACTACGTTCATGAGCGGGTTGATGTAGTAGCCGAGACTGGTGTCGACGATGTGCTCGTGGGTCACGCTCCAGACGTACACCAGCCAGTTGCAGCTGATGAGGAGCGCGGTGAGCGTGAGTCGCGCCAGCAGCCTCGTGTTGGTGAGCGTGGCGGACAGTCTGCGGAGCTCACCCCGCAGCAGCATCCACCCGAGCAGAAATAAGCACGACCAGGTCACGCGGTGCGCGATCACCTGAATCGCCGGCACGCCGCTCAAGGGGTGCAGGTACAGCGGGAACAGGCCCCAGATGGTAAACGCCGCGGTCGCCGCCGCGAGCCCCCGGGACGTGAGCCGCGACGCAGTCATTCGTGGCCCGCGCGCCCGCTCTCGCAAATGCTCAGCACGAACACAGCCGCAAGCGACTCCAGACCGCGGGCGTCGGCCTCATCGAAGCGCGCCGCGCGCGGGCTGTCGATATCGAGTACCCCCAGCAGCGTGCTGCGGGCGATGAGCGGTACCACGATCTCCGAGCGCGACGCCGCATCGCAGGCGATGTGGCCGGGGAATTGCTGCACGTCGGGCACGACGAGTGTGCGGCGCTGCGCCGCCGCCGTACCGCACACGCCCTTCCCTAAGGCAATGCGCACGCACGCGGGCTTGCCCTGGAAGGGTCCGACGAGCAACTCGCCGCCTTTGAGGAAATAGAAGCCCGCCCAGTTCACTTCGGGCAGGGCGTCGAAAATCAGCGCCGCGGTGTTGGCCGCGTTGGCGATCAGATCGCTCTCACCCGCCAGCAGCGCGGTGAGCTGCTGCGCCAGGCGCGCGTAGTCCGCGCGCTTGTCGCGGAAGTCGTAAGCTGAGGTGGCGTAGCTCATCGGCGCTGGCGAGGGTCGGCAAGCGACTATTCTCGCCCACATTTGCTCCCGCTTTACAGCAACGTTCCGGCTATGTGCTGATCCTCCATTTGGTATAGATGCAGCTAAGCGCGCTCAGTCGGGAACGCCAGCACCTCGTCGATATGCGCCGCGCCCGTCGCCAGCATGAGGGTGCGCTCGAACCCGAGCGCCACGCCCGCGCAGTCGGGCAGGCCCGCCTCCAGCGCCGCCAGCAGCCGTTCATCGAGCGGGAACACCGGCAGCCCGAGCCGCCGCCGCTGCGCGTTGTCACGCTCGAAGCGTGCGCGCTGCTCGCTCGCCGCGGCGAGTTCCTGAAAGCCGTTGGCGAGCTCGATGCCATCACAGTACAGCTCGAAGCGCCGCGCCGCGCTCGGGTCGCACGGATCGAGTCGCGCCAGCGCCGCCTGGGTCGCCGGATACCCGTGCACGAAAGTCAGGGCATCGTGCCCGAGCCGCGGGCCGATGAGCGAACCCATGAGCAGCTCCAGCCACCGGTCGCGATCCGCGCCGGTGCCCGCAAACCCAAGCGGCCGCGCCGCCTGCGCGAGCGCGGCTTCCGGCGCGGTGAGCGGATCCAGGCCCAGCTCGCGCGCGAAGGCGTCGCGGTAGCTGATGCGCTCGCTCGCGCGTTGTGCGCTGGCCGGACCCAACAGCACGCGCACCAGCGCTTCCACCTCGTCCATCAGCGCCTCCAGCGAGAACCCGACGCGGTACCACTCGATCAAGGTGAATTCCGGATTGTGCAACCGGCCGCTTTCCAGTCCGCGCACTACGTGACAGACCTGGTAGATGTCGCCGCTGCCGGCGGCGAGCAGACGCTTCATGGCGTACTCGGGCGAGGCGTGCAGGAACAACGGCGGCGCCCCGGCTGTGAGCTGCACCGGGGCGCAGTGAATGTGCACGTCGCTCACGGGCGCATTGACCAGGAGCGGTGTGTCCACCTCGAGCACGCCGCGTGCGGCGAAGAACTCCCGCGTGCGCGCGAGCAGTGCCGCGCGCTTAGTGAGCAGGGCGCGTGAAGCGCTCGGCCGCCAGTCGTCGCCGCCTGTCATGTGAGCCGCGCCAGCGCCTGACCCACCCGGACGCTGCTGCCCGGTGCGAGCGTGTGCAGCCACTCGCTGCGGCCGGGCGGCAGCAGCAGGATGACGGTGGAACCCATGTTGAAGCGGCCCAGCTCCGCGCCCTTTTCCAGATTCAGCGCCGCGCGGCTGGCATCGAGGGGCAGATCGGCGCGGCGCCGCACGGCGCGCGGCGTCACCTCGCCGTGCCATACGGTGGCCATGCTGCCGACGAACAGGGCTCCCACCAGCACCAGGGCGAATGTCAGTGCACCATCGCCGAACACGCACACCACGCGCTCGTTGCGGGCAAAGAGGCCGGGGACGGTGGCGGTGGTGGTGGCATTGACGCTAAACAGCTGCCCGGGTACGTACCACGCGGCGCGCAGCGAGCCGCGCAGCGGCATATGGACCCGGTGATAGTTGAACGGCGCAAGATACAGTGTGGCGAACGCACCGCCCTGGAAATGCGGCGGCCAGGACAGGTCCGTCGCCAGCAGCGACTCGAGCGTGTAGGCATGTTCCTTGGCCTGCACCAGCCAGGAGCCCTCCAGGCGGCCGATCTGGCTCACGCTGCCGTCGACCGGCGAGACCAGCACTGCCGGATCCGGGTCGGCGGGACGCGCCTGGGCGCGCAGCGCGCGCGTGAAGAAGGCGTTGAAGCTCTCGTACTGCAACGGCTCGGGCTGCTCCGCCTCGCTCATGTCCGGATGGAAGTTAGCCACGAAGCTGCTGATGAGTGCGTTCTTGACGAGCGGCACGCGGCTGCGCGTGATCCGATGCACGAGGCGCGAGAGAAAATGCTGCGGCAGCAGGTATTGCAGGGCGACGAACAGCCGCGCCCGCATGCTGTGCGCTTCGGCCGCGCTCATGTGGCGGACCGCGCCTCGCCGGCGCCAAGGTAGGGCGCGGCGCGGCGCAGGTCCGCGGCAAACGCCTGCACGTCGAAGGGCGGGGTGAAAATGGCGGCGATGCGCGCGCCGGCGTCGAGCAGAAACACCACCGCGGAGTGGTCCATGGTGTAGTCGCCCCCGGGCAGCTCTACGCGGTTGACGGCCACGGCGAAGTTGGCCGCGATCCGCACAATCGACTGTGCATCGCCGGTGAGCCCGAGGAATGTGGGATCGAACGCGTGCACGTACGTGCCGAGCACCGCCGCGGTGTCGCGCTGCGGGTCGATGCTGATGAACAGCACCCGCAGCCCGGTAAGCCCGGCGCGCTTCCTCGCCTGCGCGAGCTTCATCAGCGTGGTCGGGCAGAGGTCGGGGCAGCGGGTGAAACCGAAAAACACCAGCGTCGGCCCGCCGCCGAGGTCGCGCCGCGTGAAGGCCCGGCCGGTCGTGTCGGTGAGCTGAAACTCGCCGACCGGTTTCGGCCGCGGCAGCCAGGTGCCGCTTGCCAGCTGCGGGCCTGCCCTGTCAAGTTGTTGCGCCATCCAGTAGCCGCCCAGCGCGGCGCACACCGCGGCGGCGGCCAGAAGTAAGCGGGCGCGACCTGTCGTCATGAGCGAATTATTTCATACAGCCACGCGCGCCGTGCGCGCCCGTGGGCGGGGCGCGACGCGCGTGACTGCCCGGGTCCGCACCCGGGCAGTCACGGTGCGCACCCTCATCGTGCGCGCCGCCCGCAGGCTCGCGCGCGCGCGCGTGTACTTCGGACACGGTAGCGACAACGCATCGGACGAGGCCGCGACACTGGTGCTGCACGCGGTGCGCCTGGCGCGCGGCGCCGGCGCGGCGCTCTATGGGCGGCGCGTCGGTCTGGCAGCGCAGCGGCGCGCACGCGAGCTGGTGACGCGTCGCATAAAGGAGCGCATTCCGGCCGCCTACCTGACCGGCGTCACCTGGTTCGCAGGCGTGCGGCTGCAGGTCGACGCGCGCGTACTGGTGCCGCGCTCGCCGATCGCCGAACTGATCGAGCGCCGGTTTGCGCCGTGGATCGATGCGCGCCGCGTACGGCGGGTGCTCGATGTTGGCACCGGCTCGGGCTGCATCGCCATCGCCTGCGCCAAGGCGCTGCCGTGGGCCCGGGTCGACGCGGTCGACATTGCGGATGCCGCCCTGGATGTCGCGCGCGTCAATGTGCGCCGTCATCGCCTCACTCAGCGGGTGCGGCTGAGGAAGTCCGATCACTTCCGCGCGCTCGGGCGCGCAACCTACGATATCATCGTCTCCAATCCGCCTTACGTGGGCGCGCGCGAGCTTGCGAGGCTGCCGCCGGAGTACCGGCACGAGCCACGCGTGGCGCTCGCGGCCGGCAGCGCCGGGCTTGACTCGGTACGGATCATCTTGGGGGAGGCCCGCAGGCATCTGCGGCCGCGCGGCGTGCTCATCGTCGAGGTGGGGAACACCGAGAGCGCGGTGCGACGGGCATTCCGCCGGCTGCCGTTCGTGTGGCTTGAATTCGAGCGCGGCGGCGGCGGGGTGTTCCTGCTCTCGCGCGAGCAACTGTCGGCGCGCTGAAGCGCCGCGCACGCTTTCGACAGCTAAGCGCAACGCACGATCATGTCCGGCAACACCATCGGCAGACTGTTCACGGTGACCACGTTTGGCGAGAGCCACGGGCCCGCCATGGGATGCATCGTCGACGGCTGCCCGCCGGGGCTGGAACTCACCGAGGCGGATCTGCAGCAGGACGTCGACCGCCGCCGCAGCGGCACGTCGCATTTCGTCAGTCAGCGGCGCGAGGCCGATGAGGTACGCATCCTTTCGGGCGTGTTTGAAGGACGCACCACCGGCACCCCAATCGGCATCCTCATCGAGAACACCGACGCGCGCTCGCGTGACTACGACAAGATCAAGGATCGCTTCCGTCCGGGACACGCGGACTACACCTACCAGCAGAAATACGGCGTGCGCGACTATCGCGGCGGCGGGCGCTCATCGGCGCGCGAGACGGTGATGCGCACCGCCGCGGGCGCGATTGCGCGCCGCTACCTCGCTGCGCGCCTCGGCGTGCGTATCTACGGTTACCTGAGCCAGGTCGGGCCGCTGGTGCTCGAGGCGGTGGATCCCGCATTCGCCTATCAGAATCCGTTCTTCTGTCCGGATCCCGGGCGCATCGCCGAGCTCGAGGAGCTGATCTGGAAGGTGCGCGGCGCCGGGGACTCGATCGGCGCGCGCGTCACGGTGGTGGCGAGCGGCGTGCCGCCGGGACTGGGTGAGCCGGTGTTCGATCGCCTGGATGCGGACCTCGCCCACGCGCTCATGAGCATCAACGCCGTGAAGGCCGTGGAGATCGGCGCCGGCACGCGTGCCGCGACGCAGCGCGGCAGCGAGCACCGCGACGAGCTCACGCCCGCGGGCTTCCGCAGCAACCATGCGGGCGGGGTGCTGGGCGGCATCTCCTCCGGTCAGGACGTCATCGCGCATCTGACGCTCAAGCCCACCTCCAGTATCCAGGTGCCCGGCAGTACCATCGACACCGACGGCAATGCGGTCGAGATCGTGACCACGGGCCGACACGACCCGTGCGTGGGCTTGCGCGCGACGCCGATCGCGGAGGCCATGCTCGCCATCGTGCTCATGGACCACTACCTGCGGCACCGCGCGCAGAACGCGGACGTGAAGTCATCGACACCGAACATCACCGCTGCGGGTTGATGGCCGCGGCAGCGCTCCCCGTGAGGCAGGCGCGAGGCTGACCCGCATGGACAGACAGTTCAGAGTTGCCGTGATCGGCGCCACCGGCCTGGTCGGCGAAACGATGATCACGGTCCTGCAAGAGCGCGGCTTCCCCGTATCGCAGCTGCACGCGCTCGCCAGCAACCGCTCCCTGGGGCGCAGCGTGAGCTTCCGCGGGCGCAGCTACCCGGTGCAGGAGCTGGCGGGCTTCGACTTCGCGCACTGCGACCTCGCGCTGTTTTCCGCCGGCGCGCAGGTGTCGCGCGAGTACGCACCCCGGGCCGTGGCGGCCGGTTGCATCGTCATCGACAACACCTCCGAGTTCCGCTACCAGGACCACGTGCCGCTGGTGGTACCCGAGGTGAACCTTCAGGCCCTGGACGCGCTCGGCAAGAGCGGCATCGTGGCGAGCCCCAACGCTTGCACCATTCAGATGGTGGTGGTGCTCAAGCCCCTGTATGACGCGGCGGGCATCGAGCGCATCGATGTGGCGACCTACCAGTCGGTCTCGGGCGCCGGGCGCGAAGCGCTCGAGGAGCTGGCGCGGCAGTCCATCGCCGCGTTGAGCGGCAAGGGAGCACTGGCCGCGCCCGTAGGGAGCGAGCAGATTGCCTTCAATTGCGTGCCCCACATCGACAGCTTCCAGGACAATGGCTACACGCGCGAGGAGATGAACCTCGTGTCGGAGACCCGCAAGATCCTCGGGGATGCCGCGATCCGCGTGCATGCCACGGCGGTGCAGGTGCCGGTGTTCTACGGACACAGCGAGGCGGTGCACGTGCAGACCCACCGTCCCTTGAGCGCCGCCCAGGCGCGTGAACTACTGCGCAAAGCGCCGGGCGTCACGCTCCTGGACGAGCCTTGCGCGGGCGGCTCACCCGCGGTGGCTACCGAGTC
>DASWUP010000295.1:0-11228 GCA_036401635.1 Steroidobacteraceae bacterium | reverse complement strand
ACCTGCGGCTTGCCGACGTTCGCCTCGACGTTGAATTCGCGCTTCATGCGATCGACGATGATTTCCAAGTGCAGCTCGCCCATGCCGGAGATGATCGTCTGCGATGACTCCTGGTCGGTGTGCACGCGGAACGAGGGGTCTTCCTTGGCGAGGCGCTGCAGGGCGAGGCCCATCTTTTCCTGGTCGGCCTTGGTCTTCGGCTCCACCGCCACTGAAATGACGGGCGCCGGGAATTCCATCTTCTCCAGCGTGATGATCTTTTCCAGGTCGCACAGCGTGTCGCCGGTGATGACGTCCTTCAGACCCACGGCGGCGGCGATGTCGCCGGCGAGCACTTCCTTGATCTCGGTGCGATCGCTCGCGTGCATCTGCAGCAGCCGACCGATGCGCTCCTTCTTGCCCTTGGTCGGCACATACACCGTGTCGCCCGAGTTGAGGACGCCGGAATAGACCCGGAAGAAGGTGAGATTGCCGACGAACGGATCGTTCAGGATCTTGAACGCGAGCGCGGAGAAGGGCTCCGCGTCACTCGCCTTGCGGGTGGCGGGCTTGTCGTAGTCATCGATGCCCTTGACATCGGGCATATCCACCGGGGAGGGCATGAACTCGATGACCGCATCGAGGAGGGCCTGCACTCCCTTGTTCTTGAAGGCCGAGCCGCACATGGCGAGCACGATCTCGTTCCTGATCGAGCGCTCGCGCAGGCCCTGGCGGATCTCGGCCTCCGAGAGCTGCTCGTGCTCGAGGTACTTGTGAGTGAGCGTGTCGTTGGCCTCGGCCGCCACCTCGATCATCTTGGCGCGGTGTTCCTCGGCCTGCGCCTTGAGGTTCGCCGGGATGTCGCGAAACTCGAACTTCATCCCCTGGGTCGCCATGTCCCAGTAAATGGCCTTCATGCGGATGAGATCGACCACGCCCTCGAAGCCGTCCTCGGCGCCGATCGGCAGCTGGATCGCGATCGGATTGGCGCGCAGACGCGAGCGGATCATGTCGACGACGCGCAGGAAGTTCGCGCCCGGGCGGTCCATCTTGTTGACGAAGGCGATGCGCGGCACGCGGTACTTGTTCATCTGCCGCCACACCGTCTCCGATTGCGGCTGCACGCCGGCGACCGAGTCGAACAGCGCGACAGCGCTATCGAGCACGCGCAAGCTACGCTCCACCTCGATGGTGAAGTCGACGTGCCCCGGGGTGTCGAGGATGTTGATGCGGTGCTCGGGGTAGCTGTTGTCCATCCCCTTCCAGAAACAGGTGGTCGCCGCGGCGGTAATGGTGATACCGCGCTCCTGCTCCTGCTCCATGTAGTCCATCACGGCCGCGCCGTCGTGAACCTCACCGATCTTGTGCGAGACGCCGGTGTAAAACAGGATGCGCTCGGTCGTGGTCGTCTTGCCCGCGTCGATGTGCGCGGAGATGCCGATGTTCCGATAGCGCTCGATGGGCGTCGCGCGTGCCACGATTCAGTGTCCTCTAAGCTCTCACCAGCGGTAGTGCGCGAAGGCCTTGTTGGCCTCCGCCATGCGATGCGTGTCCTCGCGCTTCCTGACGGCGGCGCCGCGGTTCTCGGACGCGTCCATCAGCTCGTGCGCCAGGCGAAACGCCATGGATTTTTCGCTGCGGTCGCGGGCGGCCTCGATAACCCAGCGCATCGCCAGTGTCTGGCGGCGGGTCGACCGAACTTCAACCGGTACCTGGTACGTGGCGCCACCGACGCGGCGCGACTTCACTTCGACCACCGGCTTCACGTTATCGAGCGCCGTGGACAGCACCTCGATGGCCTCACCACCCTGCTTGCCGGTCTTCTCGGCAATGCGGTCGAGCGCTCCGTAAATGATGCGCTCGGCGGCGGACTTCTTGCCGTTCTTCATGACGACGTTCATGAACTTGGCGAGCATCTCGTTGTTGAACTTGGGGTCCGGGAGGATGGTGCGGACGGGAGCTTGAGCTCGACGGGACATGCTGATCTACCCCTTACTTCTTCGGGCGCTTGGCGCCGTACTTGGAGCGGCTCTGCTTGCGCTCGCCGACGCCGGCACAATCGAGCGTGCCACGCACCGTGTGATAACGCACACCGGGCAGGTCCTTCACGCGGCCGCCGCGGATGAGCACCACCGAGTGCTCCTGCAGATTGTGGCCTTCGCCGCCGATGTAGCTGGTGACTTCGTAGCCGTTGGTGAGGCGCACGCGGCACACCTTGCGGAGCGCTGAATTGGGCTTCTTCGGCGTCGTGGTATAGACGCGCGTGCACACGCCGCGCTTCTGCGGGGACGCCCCGAGTGCCGGCACCTTTGTTTTTTCTGCCCTCGTCCGGCGCGGTTGCCGGATGAGCTGACCCGTGGTCGCCATCGTTGCCTTGTCTCCAAGATCTCAGCTGCGGGAGCGTTACTCGCGCGACAAGCGACCTAGAAGAACACCGGGCCGCCTGCGTGAGGCGGCCCGGTACCTGTAAGTCGCTGTTTTCGGTGCCGGCGTGTATGAAGGGGCCGGCCCGACAAGGCCGGCGATTCTAGGTATGGGGCCTCGGAGTGTCAACTTGCCGGGGAGCCCGGCTCCCCTAGAGCCCAGTCCCCGCCTTCCAGGGATCTGAGCATCCGGGCCGCCTTCGGCGACCGCGGTGGACGACACGCTCACGCGCAGTCGCGCCAGTCGGATATCATCGGCCGCCACAGCGGCGGACTGTGCCGCCACGCACCCGATCGCGGAATGCCGCAAGTGAACGTCCGCCCCGCTGCGCCTAACGATATCCCGCCGCTGCTCGCGCTCGTGCGGCGTTACTGGGAGTTCGAAGGCATCGCGAGCTTCGCGGCACTGCGCATCGAGCTGGTGCTCAAGCAGTTGCTGGCCGAGCCGCGGCTGGGAGCGGTGTGGGTGGCCGGGTCGGACACGCGGCTGGTCGGGTACCTGATTGCGGTGCTCGTGCTGAGCCTCGAGCACCAGGGTCTCATGGGTGAGATCGATGAATTCTATGTGCTACCCGAGGCGCGCTCACGCGGTGTCGGGGCGCAGCTGCTGGCAGCGGCCGAGACGGCGCTCGCTGCCCGCGGTTGTCTGCGGTTGCAGCTGCAGCTGCGGGTCGCGAACCTCGAGGGGCGCGCGTTCTATCAGCGCCGGGGCTATACCGCCCGCGCCGGATATGAGCTGCTGGACAAGCCCCTCGCGGCAGACGCCTGATCGACGTGAACCGGACGGCGCCCGGACCCCTCGCCTGGTCGCAGCCGTGGTCGCGCACGCCCCGCGTGGGTTCATACTCTCGCGCCGGCTACATCTGCTTCAGGAGCACAACATGTCTGCCGTGACCTTGCCGATCCGCTGGGCTTTTGTCTTAGTGGCCCTGCTCAGCATCGTGGCGCTGAGCGGCGCCAACGCCCGGGCCTCCGACGTCTATGCCGCGGCGGTCGGACATGCCGGCCGCAGCAGCGAGGATCTCAAGCGCGACTCGCTCGATCATTCCGCCGAAGTGTTGCGGCTCGCCGGGATCAAGCCCGGCATGCAGGTCGCGGACTTCCTCGCCGCCGACGGCTACTACAGCGAGCTGCTCAGTTACATCGTCGGGCCCACGGGGCATGTGCTGCTCATCAACAACGCCGCCTACGATCAGTGGAGCGAGAACCACTGGCAGGAGCGTCTGGCGAACGGGCGGCTGCCGAACGTGGAGCATCGCACGGTGGATGTCGAGCACCTGGGCGTGCCCGACCGCTCGCTCGATGCCGTCCTGCTCATCAAGGTCTATCACGACCTGTACTGGGTCGACACCGAAGGCCCGTGGCCGAAGATGGACCCTGCTGTCGTGCTCACTGAGATCGCGCGCGTGGTGAAGCCGGGCGGCCTGCTGCTGCTCGTCGACCATTCCGCCAAGCCCGGCACCGGCAGCGCGGACGCCGGCCGCCTGCACCGCATCGACGAAGAGTACGCGCGGCGCGACTTCGAGAAACACGGCTTCAGCTTCGTCGCCAAGAGCGAGGTGCTGCGCAGATCCGAAGACCCACGCGATCAGATCAGCTACAAGGGACCGATGGTGGGCAAGACCGACCGGTTCGTGATGGTGTTTCGCAGGAACGCGAAGGCGTGAGGCGACGCCGCAGCCGCGGCCGGCGATGCACGATCCGTACAACCTCAGGCGCTATGTCAAGGCGCTGGACCCGCTGTTCGCGCAGGTGTGCGCTGAACTTGCGGCTGGGCGCAAGCAGAGCCACTGGATGTGGTTCGTGTTTCCGCAGCTGCAGGGGCTGGGATCAAGCCCGACCGCGCGCGAGTACGCGATCGCTTCCGTGGAGGAAGCCCGCGCCTACCTCGCGCACCCGGTTCTGGGCGCGCGCTTGCGCGAGTGCACGCAGCTGGTGAACGGCGTCGAGGGCCGCAGGATCGAGGAGATCTTTGGCTATCCGGATCATCTGAAATTCCGTTCGTGCATGACGCTGTTCGCCTGCGCCGCCGGCGATGCGGACGCTGGCCGCGTCTTCCGCGAGGCTCTGCGCAAGTACTTCGCGGGTGAGGCCGATCCCCTCACCCGCGCGCTGCTCACTTCGGCTTGCGGAACTTCAGAATGAACTGATCCGTGTGTCCGCGAATGGCCGGATCGAAGACCTTGGCGGTGTGCGGATCGTCCTTGTTGCGCAGCACATCGCTTTCGCCCTCGAACTTGAAGCCGGCCGAGATCACTTCCTTTTTCACCGCCTCGGGGTCGATGCGATGCAAGGTCGAGGTGTCGCGGAAGCCGGACCCGGCTTCCGCGGCGTGATCGAGCACGATGTACACCCCGCCCGGCTTCAGTACCTTGAACACCGCCTTGTCGATGTCGGCGACGTTGATATCGGGCAGGTTGTGAAAGTCGTGGTAATTCTGGGACGTCCAGACGAGGTCGACGGCTTCCGGGAGCTCGAGCTGCGTGATGCGCTGCACGCTCACCGTCACGTTGCCGTAGTGCGGGTCTGCGGCGATCGCCTGAACGGGTGCGGCGGGATCGGGTGAGTCAGCCGCCGCCTGGGGCCGGCGCGGCGGTGCGACCGCGTAGACCTTGCCCTTCGGACCAACCACCGCACTGAACAAGCGCGTGAAGTAGCCCGTGCCCGGAATGAGCTCCGCCACGTGATCGCCGGGTTTGACGCCCGCAAAGGCGAGACTCAAGACCGGATGGCGATCCGCGTCGCGCTTGGTATCGGCTTCCGGCCGCGCGCTGTCGGCCGCGGCGGCGCTGATGGTCTTGGATGGTTGTCCCTTCTCCTTGGATGCTCGTGCCGTCGCCGCATGCACAGCGGTGGCGGCCAGAGCTGCGACCAGCAATGCCCCTGTTGCAAAAATTGCGCGTCCCATGAGTCGTCCCTCCTGACAGTGCCCGCGCACTTTATCAGGGCGGGGGCATCACGTCGCGCGGGAACCGCCTGTCGATTCTGCGCCGCGTCGTTCGTCGTGCTGATAAGAAACCCATCGAAGGAGCATCGTGTCATGCAAGCAGGCAATTCCGTTGCGCTGGTCTCGCCGGCAGCACTGTGGACCGGGCGCACGCTAAGCGCATTGGCAGTGCTGTTCCTGATCTTCGACGCCATCATCAAACTCATGCCAATTCCCGCCGTGGGAGGCGCGATGCAGCAGCTGGGTTATTCCAACAGCGTCGCACTCGCACGCGGGCTGGGCGTTCTCACGCTCATCTGCGTCGCACTCTATGTCAGCCCGAGAACTTCGGTTGTGGGAGCGATCCTGCTGAGCGGCTTGTTCGGCGGAGCGATGGCCAGCCATCTGCGCGTCGGCAATCCCGTCTTCAGCCACTTTCTGTTCGGCGCCTACCTCGGCCTGATTGTCTGGGGCGGCTTATGGCTGCGCGACGAGCGGCTGCGCACCCTGATCCCGTGGCGCCGGGGCGGGTAGTGCGGGATCTAGCGCGCGGGGACCGCGCTCGCCAGCTCGAGCTGCCAGGTCTCGGCGATGAGGTCCTTTCCGAAACTGCGGTGAGCTTCGCACGCCGTTCTCTCGAAGCCCGCCTGCTGGTAGAGATGACGGGCCGCAGCGAGATTTTGCTGCGTCCACAGGACAATCCGCTCATAGCCCGCCGCGCGCGCGAAGCGCACACACTCGGCGATGAGCGTTCGACCCAGCCCCAGAGCGCGCGCCTCGGGCTCCACCAGCAGCAGGCGCAGCCTGGCGGCGCCGGCCTCGCCGGCCACCAGGAAAATGCACCCGACTCGGCGGCCGTGCGCTTGCGCGATCCAGCAGCGTTCGCGCGCCGCATCGAGCTTGCTGATGAATTCGGCAGTGATGCCGGCCACCAGGGCTTCGAACTCTTCGTTCCAGCCATATTCCCGGAAATAGAGCGCGCCGTGACGCTCAACCACCCAGCCCATGTCCCCGGGGCGGTGCGCCCGCAATGACACCTCCGCCTGCGTTCCGGCAGCACTGAACGCACAGCGGATGACACTCATCGCCTCGAGCAGGGCCTGCCGGCGCGAGCCATCGAGTGCGGATAGCATCGAGCGAACCTGCTGCTGCGAGCGGCGCTCGAGGGGCGCGAACACCCGCGTGCCGGCGGGGGTCAGCCGCAGGTGCTGGCGCCGCGCGTCCCCGGCAGAGGCGCTGCGTGCCAGAAGCCCCTTTGCTCCAAAGCCCTTGAGGATCCGGCTCAGGTATCCGCGGTCGAGCCCCAGCTCACCGGCAAGCTCGGCGGCCATGACGCCCGGGCGATGCGCGATCTCGTACATCACCCGCACTTCGGTCAGGGAGTACGGGCTGTCGAGCAAACCCTGCGACAGCACGCCGATACGGCGGGTGTAATCGCGATTGAAGGCGCGCACCTGGGCGATCTGCTCTTTCAGGATGGGCATGGTGGTTACTCTTGCCCATATAGTTGCCTGAGTCAACTATCTGGAACTCGCGAAAGGCCGCTGCCCGTTGTGTGTCAAAATCCTAAGCGCGATGCCCATCCATAAGCTTCAAAAAAGCGCGCTTATGTCTTGCAACTCCCGCACGCTCCTTTACGGCATGCTGCTCGCGGCTTTGCTCCCACCTACCGCACTCGCCGGTGGCGCGCCCAAATCCTCCCCGGCATCCGTCCACGATGCCGAGAACGCCGTGGTGAAGGTGTTCGCCACCGTGCGGCGTCCGGATCTGGTACGACCGTGGACCAAGGAGGCGCCGGTAGAGGTCTCCGGGTCCGGCGTCATCATCGAGAGCAAGCGCATCCTGACGAACGCGCACGTTGTGGCCTACGCCAGCCAGATACAGATCCAGGCAAATCAGGCGGGCGACAAGCTCCCGGCTAGCGTCGCCGCCGTTGCGCCGGGCATCGATCTTGCGGTCCTCAAACTCGAGGACGAGTCCTTCTTTGCCACCCACGCGCCCTTGCCCCGCGCGAGCGCGCTGCCGCATATCAAGGATGCCGTGCTGGTCTACGGCTTTCCCGCGGGAGGCACCTCTTTGTCGATCACCAAGGGAATCGTCTCGCGGATCGAATTCGTGCCCTATCAGCTCGGCACCTCGGGCCTGCGCATTCAGATCGATGCCCCCATCAACCCCGGCAACAGCGGCGGCCCCGCGATCGCCGCCGACAAGATGATCGGGCTCGCGTTCAGTCATCTGAAAAACTCAGAGAACATCGGGTACATCATTCCCAACGAGGAGATCGAGCTGTTCCTGAAGGAGATCGCCGCCGGCCCCTACGAGGGCAAGCCTGCCATGTTCGGCGAGGTGCAGACGCTGGAGAATCCGGCGCTGCGCGCCTTCCTGAGACTTGACGGCCCGGTGCAGGGCATCGTCGTGCGCCGCATGTATGAGAAGAATGCCGCCGAGGTCCTGCAGCAATGGGACGTCATTACGAAAATCGGCGACACGCCGGTCGATGACCAGGGAATGGTCAAGGTCGGCAGCGATCTGCGCCTGTTCTTCACGTACCTGGTGCAGAAAACGGCGCGCAACGGTACGGTGCCGCTGACCGTGGTGCGCGCGAGCAAGACACTGCACGTCGAACTTCCGGTGCCCGCCCATCATCCGCTGCTCCTCGACAGCCTGCGGGGCGACTATCCGCACTACTTCATCTACGGCCCGCTGGTGTTTTCCACGGCCAGCCAGGAATTCCTCGGATCCGCTCGGGCCCGGGAGCTGGCGCCGGCGCTGCTGCAAGTCGGCAGTCCCCTGTTCGCGCGACTGGGCGAACCGTCGCAGCCCGATCGGCCCGAACTCGTGCTGATACCCTCGCCGCTGTTCCCCCACCGGATATCCAAGGGTTACAGCGATCCCTCCGGCGCGGTGATCAAGTCCGTCAACGACACGCCGGTGCGCAGCCTCGCGCATCTGGTGGCAGTGCTGCGCGATCTGAAGGACGAGTTCGTGAGGTTCGCATTCGATGGCCGGGCGGGCGAGGTCCTGGTGTTCCGCCGTGCGGACATGCTCACCGCCACCGAGGAAATCCTCACCGACAACGGCGTGCGCGCTCAGGGTTCACCCGAGCTGCTGAAGATCTGGCAGGGACACTAAGGCAGCAGCTCCCGCAGGCGCTGCTTCACGCCCGGCCATTCCACCGCCACGATGGAAAATCGCGCCGAATCGCGCGGCGTGAGGTCTGCGCCCAGGCGGTGAGAGCGCAGCACGCCCTCGAACTTCGCGCCGATGCGCGCGAGCGCATTGCGCGAGCGCTCATTGCGAACGTCGGTGTGAAAACACACCCGCTGCACGCCCCACGCCTCGAAGGCGTGGGTCAGCATGAGGAGCTTGGCCTCGGTGTTGGCGGCGGTGCGGATCGCGGACGCGGCGAGCCACGTATAGCCGATCTCGCAGCCGTCGGGGCCCGAGCGCCTGGCACCCGGATGCCCGGATGGCCAGGGCCAGCTTTCAATGTCGAAGAAACGGCTCGAGCCCACCACGGCGCCGTCGGCGACGCGCACGGTGGCAAAGGGCAGTGCCGTGCCCGCCTCACGCCCGGCAAGCGCGCTCTCCACGTAACGCGCCATCTCCGCCGTTCCCTGCGGCACGGCACTCCACTGGTAAAGCGCGAGGTCGCGGCCGGCCGCGGCCACCAGCCCCGCGATGTGGGCGCGCTCGAGCGGCTCGAGCCGCACATGAGTGCCAGTCAATACCGGCTGCGTCGGTATGGCGGGCGCCTCGCGCACTAGCCGGCGGCGCTCTCCGACTCTTCGCCGACGCTCGCTTCTTCTGCATCCGGCAGCCCGCCGCCGACGTCCATGAAGCTGCGCCGGTCGGTGCCCTCCATCTTGCGACGGCGCGAGGCATGGGCCGCGAAACCCGTGCCCGCCGGGATGAGCCGCCCGACGATGACGTTCTCCTTCAGGCCGCGCAGATCATCCTTCAGGCCACGCACCGCGGCTTCGGTCAGCACGCGGGTGGTCTCCTGGAAGGAGGCCGCGGAGATGAACGACTCGGTCGCGAGGGAGGCCTTGGTGATGCCCAGCAGCACCGGCTGCAGCCGTGCCGCCTTCTTGCCGTCCTGCCGCGCACGATCGTTGATGTCGAGCGCGCGCGAGCGGTCGAGCTGCTCGCCACGCAGCAGCGCCGTCTCGCCGGCTTCCTGCACCTCGGTCTTGCGCAGCATCTGGCGGATGATCACCTCGATGTGCTTGTCGTTGATCTTCACACCCTGCAGGCGGTAGACGTCCTGGATCTCGCGCACCAGGTAGTTCGCCAGCGCCTCGACGCCCTGCAGGCGCAGGATGTCATGCGGGTTCGGCTCGCCGTCGGCGATGACTTCGCCACGCTCCACGGTCTCGCCTTCGAAGACGTTGAGCTGGCGCCATTTGGGGATCAGCTCCTCGTATTTCTCGCCGTCATCGCTGGTGATGATCAGGCGCCGCTTGCCCTTGGTCTCCTTGCCGAAGCTCACCGTGCCGGATTTCTCTGCCAGGATCGCCGGGTCCTTGGGCTTGCGCGCCTCGAACAGGTCCGCCACGCGCGGCAAGCCGCCGGTGATGTCGCGGGTCTTGGAAGACTCCTGCGGGATGCGCGCGATGACATCGCCCAGCGACACGCGCGCGCCGTCCTCGAGACTGACCAGCGCGCCCGGAGGCAGCGTGTACACCGCCGGGATCTCGGTGTTGGCGAAGGTCACTTCCTTGCCCTTGGCGCTCAACAGCCTGATGGTGGCACGCACCTCCTTGCCGCCGCGCTGCTTGGTATCGAGCACCACGGTGCTGGAGAGGCCGGTGACTTCGTCGACCTGTGAGGTGACCGTGAGGCCATCCACGAAGTCCTGGAACTTCACCAGGCCCGCGACCTCGGTGACCACCGGGTGGGTATGGGGATCCCAGGTCGCGACCACCTGGCCTGCGGGCACCGTCGCGCCTTCCTTGACGCTGATCATGGCGCCGTAGGGGATCTTGTAGCGTTCGCGCTCGCGGCCGAAGTCATCGACCACGCCGATCTCACCTGAGCGTGACACCGCCACCAGGTGCCCCTTCTCGTGCTGCACCGTCTTTATGTGGTGGAAGCGCACCACGCCCTTGTTGCGCACCTCGACACTGCTGGCCGCAGCCGCCCGCGAGGCGGCGCCGCCGATGTGGAAGGTACGCATGGTGAGCTGCGTGCCCGGTTCGCCGATCGACTGCGCGGCGATCACGCCCACGGCCTCGCCGATCGAGATCGGCCGGCCGCGCGCCAGGTCACGCCCATAGCAGTGCGAGCACACGCCGTAGCGCGTCTCGCAGGTGATCGGCGAGCGCACCTTGATCTGGTCCACGCCCTCGGTCTCGAGCAGGCGCACCAGCTTCTCATCCAGCAGCGCGCCGTTCTCGATCAGCACCTCCATGCCACCGGGCTTGGCGATGTCTTCGGCCATCACCCGGCCAAGCACGCGCTCGCCCAGCGCCTCCACCACGTCACCGCCCTCGACCAGCGGGCTCATCGCAAGGCCGTTCGAGGTGCCGCAGTCGACCTCGGTGACCACGAGGTCCTGCGCCACGTCGACCAGGCGGCGGGTGAGGTAGCCGGAGTTCGCGGTCTTCAGCGCCGTGTCGGCCAGACCCTTGCGGGCGCCGTGCGTGGAGATGAAGTACTGCAGTACGTTCAGGCCCTCGCGGAAGTTCGCGGTGATCGGCGTCTCGATGATCGAGCCGTCGGGTTTGGCCATCAGGCCGCGCATGCCGGCGAGCTGGCGGATCTGCGCCGCGGAGCCGCGCGCGCCCGAGTCGGCCATCATGAAGATCGAGTTGAACGACTTCTGTTTGTGGCGCGCACCCTTGAGGTCGGTGGCATCCTCCGAGCCGAGCTTCTCCATCATGGCCTTCGCCACCTGG
>DASWUP010000294.1:0-11654 GCA_036401635.1 Steroidobacteraceae bacterium | reverse complement strand
AAATTCCGTAACCGGCGCGACTTCCTGCTGCCGGATCGCGCGACGGTGACCATGGCCCGTCACTTCCTCAAGTCCTACGTGGACCTGCTCATCAAGACCTGTCACCGGCGCGGCGCCCACGCCATGGGCGGCATGGCGGCGCAGATCCCGATCCGCGATGACCCGGAGGCGAATGAGGCCGCGATGGCGCGCGTGCGGGCCGACAAGCTGCGCGAGGCGCGCGCCGGGCATGACGGCACCTGGATTGCGCATCCGGGGCTGGCGGGGATTGCCCGCGAGGCCTTTGACGCCGTGATGTCCGGGCCCAACCAACTCGGCGTGCTGCGCGCGGAAGTGAACGTGACGCCGCAGGATCTGCTCACGGTGCCCGAGGGCGAGATCACCGAAGAGGGCGTGCGCGGCTGCATCCGCGTCGGCGTGCAGTACCTCGAGGCCTGGTTGCGCGGCAACGGCTGCGTGCCGCTGTATCACCTCATGGAGGATGCGGCGACCGCGGAGATCTGCCGCGCGCAGCTGTGGCAATGGCTGCGCCACGGCGCGCGCACCAGCGACGGGCAGCTGGTGACGGTGGAGCGCTTCGATCGGCTGCTGAGCGCGGAACTCGACCGCATCCACGATGAGGTCGGAGCGGCGCGCCTCACCCACGGCGTGTTCCCGACTGCGGCGCGCCTGTTCGAGCAAATGACCAAGCGCGAGAGCTTTGACGAATTCCTGACGCTCCCGGCCTATGAGCTGTTGAGCTGACCACCCGATGAACGCCGCAAAAGCTCTGCCCACGGCTGATGAGCTGCGCCGCCAGTGGCGCGAGAGCCCGCGCTGGCGCGGCGTGCGGCGCGACTACGACGCCAAGGACGTGGTGCGCTTGCGTGGCACCGTTGCGGTCGAGCACTCGATCGCGCGGCTCACCGCGGAAAAGCTGTGGCGCTACTTGAGCGAGCGGCCGTTCGTGAATGCGCTCGGAGCCCTGACCGGCAATCAGGCCATGCAGCAGGTGAAGGCAGGACTGGATGCCATCTACTTGTCCGGCTGGCAGGTGGCGGGCGATGCCAACCTCGCGGGCGAGATGTACCCCGATCAATCGCTGTATCCGGCGGATTCGGTACCCGCGGTCGTGCGGCGCATCAACAACACCCTGCGCCGCGCGGATGAGATCCACCACGCGGAAGGAGATGACTCCATCGACTGGCTGAAGCCGATCGTGGCCGATGCGGAAGCCGGCTTTGGCGGCGTGCTCAACGCCTTCGAACTCATGAAGCATATGATCGATGCGGGTGCTGCCGGGGTTCACTTCGAGGATCAGCTGTCGTCCGCCAAGAAATGCGGCCACATGGGCGGCAAAGTTCTGGTGCCGACCCAGGAGGCGATCAACAAGCTGATTGCCGCGCGCCTGGCGGCGGATGTGTGCAACGTGCCGACGGTGCTGATCGCGCGCACCGATGCCGAAGCGGCCAACCTCCTGACCTCGGACGTCGACGAGCGCGACCGGCCCTTCATCGACGCCGCCAGCGGCCGCACCGCGGAAGGATTCTTCCCTGTCAAGGCGGGATTGAGGCACGCCATCGCGCGCGGCCGCGCCTATGCGCCGTATGCGGACCTCCTGTGGTGCGAGACCGCCGAGCCGGACCTGCAGGAGGCCGGGGAATTCGCCGCAGCGATCCACGCGCAGTTCCCGGGCAAGCCGCTGGCCTACAACTGCTCGCCGTCCTTCAACTGGAAGCGCAAGCTCGATGATGCGCAGATCGCGAAATTCCAGCACGAACTGGGCGCCATGGGCTATCGCTTCCAGTTCATCACGCTCGCCGGCTTCCACGCGCTCAACTTCTCGATGTTCGAGCTGGCGCGCGCTTACAAGGCGCAGCAGATGAGCGCGTACGTGAGGCTGCAGCAGGCGGAGTTCGCGGCCGAGACTTCCGGCTACACCGCCACCAAGCACCAGCGCGAAGTCGGTGCCGGGTATTTCGATGCGGTCGCGCAGACCGTGAGCGGCGGAACTTCCTCGACTACCGCACTCACTGGCAGCACCGAACAGCAGCAGTTCGAAAAGGTGTCCTGAGGCACTACTTGGCGGTCGGCATGGTGAATTCCGCGCCCTTGGGCGTGCTCTCCGGCCAACGCTGCATGATGGATTTCTGCCGCGTGTAGAAGCGTACGCCTTCCTCTCCGTAGGCATGGGTGTCGCCATACAGGCTGCCCTTCCAGCCGCCGAATCCGTGCCACGCCATGGGCACCGGAATCGGGATGTTGATGCCCACCATGCCCACCTGGATGCGCCGGCCGAACTCGCGCGCCACGTTGCCATCACGCGTGTAACACGCCACGCCGTTGGCGAGCGGGTGCGAGTTCACCAGCTCCAGCGCGGCGGCGAAGTCGGGCACGCGCACGCACGCCAGCACCGGGCCAAAGATTTCCTCCTGGTAGATGCGCATCTGCGGCGTCACGCGATCGAACAGGGTAGCGCCGAGCCAGAAGCCGTTCTCGTGACCGGCAACGCTGAAGGCCGCGCCAGTTCCCGGGTGCCGACGCCCGTCAACCACGAGCTGCGCGCCGCTCGCGACACCCTCATCGATATAACCGCGAATGCGCTCCAGCGCCTGGCGCGTGATGACCGGACCCATCTCGGCCTCCGGCTGCATGCCGTTGTCGATGCGCAGCTGCCGCGCGCGCTCAGCCAGGCTCGGCATGATGCGCTCGGCGGCATCGCCCACCAGCACCGCCACCGAAATGGCCATGCAGCGCTCGCCGGCGGAGCCGTACGCCGCGCCAATCAGCGCATCGACCGCCTGCTCGAGGTCCGCATCCGGCATCACCACCATGTGATTCTTGGCGCCGCCGAGCGCCTGCACGCGTTTGGCGGCGGCGGCGCCGCGCTGGTAGATGTACTGAGCGATCGGCGTCGAGCCCACGAAGCTCACCGCACGCACCTCCGGGTGCGCCAGCAGCGCGTCCACGGCCGTCTTGTCACCCTGCACGACGTTGAACACCCCGGCCGGCAGGCCGGCTTGCGCGAGCAGGCGCGCCATGAAGAGCGATGCGGACGGGTCGCGCTCGCTTGGTTTCAACACGAAAGTGTTGCCGCAGGCGATGGCGAGCGGAAACATCCAGCACGGCACCATGCACGGGAAGTTGAACGGCGTGATGCCGGCGACCACGCCCAGCGGCTGCCGCAGAGTCCAGTTGTCGATACCAGTGGACACCTGATCGGTGAAGTCGCCCTTCAGGAGTTGCGGGATCCCGCACGCGAACTCCACGATTTCGATGCCGCGCGTCACTTCACCCTGCGCGTCGCTGAACACCTTGCCGTGCTCGCTGGTGATGAGCGCCGCCAAGGCGTCACGCTGCTCGTTCAGCAACGCAAGGAAGCGCGCCAGCACCCGCGCCCGCCGCACCGGCGGTGTCTCAGCCCAGGAGCGCCACGCGGCCTGCGCGCTCGCGACCGCGGCGCGCACGTCATCGGCGCCGCCCATCACCACCTGGCGCGTCACCACGCCGGTGGCGGGATTGAACACCGCAAGGCGCGCGCCGCCGCCACTCGCTACGCGGCCGCCGATCCAGTGCTGCACCAGCTCGGCGGGGGAGGACACCGGCGCCGCCGCCGGGGCGGCCGGAGGGAGCGTGGAAACTGCCATGATCAGGACCCGTCGCAGCTGGCTGAAGGAGTGCGCCCGATCATAGACCACTTCAGCGAGGCCCCGCATACTGGCACGCTCTCATGAGCACGCAGGTCTTGTTTCCGACACTGGTGTACGAGGCGCGGCTGCGCCTGCCGGGCTGGCGTCAGTTGAACACGCGCCTGCTGCGCGAGTGCCGCCAGCTCAGGGCGGACGATGCGGCCGGGCGGCGCTGGTCCGCGCGCCACTACCCCGGCGGCTACACCTCTTACAACTCGGCGCACCGCATGCACCGACTGTCGCCGACGTTCGCATCCCTGGCACGTGAGCTCGATCGCCACGTCGCGAAGTTCGCGCGCCGGCTGCAGCTGGATCTCGCCGCTCGCGCGCTCACCATGACCGACTGCTGGGTGAGCCTCATGGGCCGCGGCGCCGTGCACGGCCTGCACCTGCATCCCTTGTCCACGATCAGCGGCACCTACTACGTCGCGGTGCCGGCAGGCTCGCCGGGGCTGAAGTTCGAGGATCCGCGGCTCGAGCGCTTCATGGCGTCGCCGCCGCGCTTGAGCGGCGCACGGCGCACGAACCGGCCGTGGGTCACGTTCAGCGCGCGGGCCGGACAACTGATGCTGTTCGAAAGTTGGTTGCGCCACGAAGTGACACCCAATCCGGGGGCGGCCGAACGCGTCAGCATCAGTTTCAACTACAGTTGGTTCTAGTGAACAGAGCAACCGTCGCGGTCAACGGCCGCAGCGAACGCACGTTGCACAAGGTAACGCGGCGCGGCGCGCCCGATGTCGGGCGCGGGCGACATTTGAGGATTCAGCCGCGGTTCAGTACTCGTCGTTCAATGTTCCCCAGGAAGGAGTCCATCGCATGCGCAGCCTGATCCACGGTCTCATTGCGGCCCTGTTGCTCGCGACGCTTCCCGTGGTGTCGGACGCAGGCGTGTTTGTCGGCGTGTCGGTCAATATCGCGCCGCCGGCCCTGCCCGTCTATGTCCAGCCGCCGTGTCCGGAGCCGGGCTACATCTGGATTCCCGGCTACTGGGCGTGGGCTGACGATGATTACTACTGGGTGCCCGGAACCTGGGCGCTCGCGCCGACCGTGGGCTTCCTGTGGACGCCCGGATACTGGGGATGGGAGAGCGGGGCCTACTTCTGGCATGGCGGCTACTGGGGTCCGCACGTCGGTTTCTACGGCGGCATCAACTACGGCTACGGCTACGGCGGCTTCGGCTACGAGGGCGGCTACTGGCGTGGCGACGAGTTTTTCTACAACCGCTCGGTCACCAACATCCGCAATACCAACATTACCAACGTCTACAATACGACGGTCGTCAACAACGTCACCGTCAATCGCGTCAGCTTCAACGGCGGCACTGGCGGCGTGATGGCGCGTCCTGCGGCGGTGGAGCTGGCGGCGGCCCGCGATCGCCACGTCGGGCTCACTACCGTGCAGACACAGCATGAGCAGAAGGCGCGGGGCGAGACCGCGCTGCGCGCGTCGGTGAACGGCGGCCGGCCCCCGATTGCCGCGACCCCAAGACCCGCTACGTTTTCCGGACACGGCGTCGTCGCCGCGCGAGGCGCGAGCGAAACGGGCCGTGCGCCGGTCGCATCGACGAACCGCACCGAGCGGCCACCGCAGGCGCAGCGTTCGGCAACGGACAACCGCGCAGGCGGCGCGCAGGCGGATCGGCCGCCGCAGGCGCAGCGCCCGGCACTGGGTAACCGCGCCGGTGGCCCGCAGGCGGATCGGCCACCGCAGGCGCAGCGTTCGTCAATGGGAAACGGCGCCGACAGCCCGCGGGTGGATCGGCCGCTGCAAGCGGATCGGCCACCGCAGGCGCAGCGTTCGTCAATGGGAAACGGCGCCGGCAGCCCGCGGGTGGATCGGCCGCTGCAAGCGGATCGGCCGCCGCAGGCGCAGCGTTCGTCAATGGGTAACGGCGCCGGCAGCCCGCGGGTGGATCGGCCGCTGCAAGCGGATCGGCCGCCGCAGGCGCAGCGCCCGGCACTGGGTAACCGCGCCGGTGGCCCGCAGGTGGATCGGCCCATGATGAATCAACCGCCCCGCGAGCACGCCCAGGTCGCACCGCAACCCGCACGCGGTCCGCCTCCGGGTGCTGCGCGCGGTGGACCCGAGGGCGGCCCGCGCGCAGCGCCTGGCCCGCAGGCCCGCGGGCCCGCGCAACCGGCCGGCGCCCCCGCGCATCAGGGCGGAGGCCGCCAGCCCCAGCCCCAGGGAGGCCAGCCGCAGGGAGGCCAGCCCCCGGCAGGCGAACGCCAGGATCGCGGACAGGATCGCGGCCGAGGTCAGTAGGCCGACGTCTACAGCACGCGGCGTAGCCACGCCGCGATGTCGGCGACTTCCTCGGGGCTGACGGAGTGAGGCATGCTGTACGCATGCCATTCCACCGCATAACCGGATGCTTCCAGTTGGCGGCGGGCTTCCTCCCCGAGAGCCGGGGGAATCACTGGATCCTGCGTGCCGTGCGCGAGGAACACCGGCGTTGCCTGATTGGCCGCCCCGCGCTCGCCCGCGAGGCGCGCGGGGAGCAGCAGGTAGCACGACAGTCCCATGATGCCCGCGAGCTTGTCCGGATAGCGCCCTCCGGCGAACAGCGCCATCGCGCCGCCCTGGGAGAATCCCGCCAGTACGATACGCTCGCTCCTGATGCCACGCGCGTTCTCACGGCGGATCAGTGCTTCCACCGTCGCCTGTGAGCTGCGAATCCCGGTTTCATCCTCGGGTCCGCGTCGATCGAGCGCGACGATGTCGTACCAGGCGCGCATGGCAAATCCGCCGTTGAGCGTCACGGGCCGGATCGGCGCGTGCGGGAACACGAAGCGCAGCGCCCGCTCTCCCGGGCGCACAAGCTCGGGCACGATGGGCTCAAAGTCATGGCCGTCCGCCCCCAGGCCGTGGAGCCAGATCACGGCTCCGGTGGGATCGCTGCCGGTTTCGACTTCTACTGCATCGCGCGACACCTGCGACCCTCGCCCTTTGCCCGCCCGTGCGGCGCATGTTAGTGCACGACTGCCCGCTCGTGCACCGAGGCTTTAGCTGATGGCGCGGCGGCCGGCGGCAGGGGAGCCTGCCCGCCGGGGCGCGCGCGGCAGCCAGCGACGGTCGTGGCGCCCGCGGATGTGGCCGACGGCCGCGGTGCGGCGGCGCTGGCTGCGGCGCCTGCGACGGGCACCGCTCACCGTGCGCGTCTGCATCGGCGTGCTGCTCGCCGCCATCCTGGCGCTCGGGCTGAACGCCATCTACCAGGTGGTCCGCAAGCCGACCGAGTTGTTTTTTCCGGTGAGCGGCACGCTGTACAAGACCCCGCAGGAAACCTGGCGTGACTACGCACCCATCTTCCGCCGGTACGCGACCCGCACCATCACGCCGGAGTTGCTGGCGGCGCTCGCGCAGGTGGAGGGGTCGGGCAATCCGCTGGTGCGCACCTACTGGCGCTGGTCATGGGTGCCGAAGCCGTTTGAGCTGTACCGGCCGGCCTCGAGCGCCGTCGGGATGTACCAGATCACCGACGGCATGTTTGCCGAGGCGCGACACTATTGCATCCATGCTCACGCGCTGGTGCACGAGGGTCGGTGGAATGACTGGCGCGCCTGCTGGTTCAACAGTCTGTACTGGCGTGTGGCGCCAAGCGATGCGGTGGAGCTGACCTCGGCGTACCTCGATCTGAAGGTGACCGGTATCCTCACGCGCTTTGGGGTCAGCAGCGCCACGTTCGCACAGCAACGCCATCTGGCGGCCGCCGTGCATCTGTGCGGTGCGGGCGCCGCCGCGACGTACGTGCGCCAGGACTTTCGCTTCAGCGACACTCAGCGCTGCGGCGATCACGATCCGCGCGCCTACCTCAGGCGAGTCGACGCCATGCACGCCGTGTTCGCGCGCCTGGCAGCCGCGGAGGAGGGTGGCGGTGCGGTGGATTCTCAGTGATGGTGGCCACCGGGCCCGTGCACGTGCCCGTGCGAGAGCTCTGCTTCGGTGGCTGCGCGCACCTCCGCAACCTCGACTTCGAAGTGCAGCTTCTTGCCGGCCAGCGGATGATTGCCATCGAGCGTAACCAGGTCCCCCGCGATCTGGGTGACGGTCACCGCACGCGTCCCGTGCCCGGTCTGCGCCTGCAGCTGCATTCCCACCCTGAGGTTCGCGAGGCCCTTCAGAGCGCGCCGTGGCACGCGCTGCACGAGCTGTTTGTCATACTCGCCGTAACCATTGGCCGGGCAGACCGTCACCTGCAGCTTGTCCCCGGCACGCTTGCCCGTCAGCTCGCGCTCGAGCCCGGGTATGAGGTTGCCATGACCGTGCAGGTAGCTGAGTGGCTCGCCCTCGGGGGAGCTGTCGATGATCTCGCCCGTGTCACCCTTCAGGGTGTAGTGGATGCTGACGACCTGGTCCTGCGTGATGCTCATGTAGGGTCCTGTGTGCCAAGGGAACGCGCAGCCAGAAGCGCGCGCCAGGAAAAGCGTGCAACGAAACGGGCGCGCATTGAAGGGGCGCGAAGGATACCATTGCGCCCTGCCCGCGGCCCAACAAGCAGGTTCCGTGGGCTCAAACCGAGAGCACCAGCGTGAGATTAGTGTACTTAGGCGTCCTCGCCGCTACTTTCTCAGCGTCCGCTCTCGGCGCCGGCGATGCACCCGGGCAAAAGACTGCAAGGACTTCCGCAATGGCCGACAACCCGTTCGCGCAGCCGAGCACGCTCCCCTTCGAGCTGCCACCCTTTGATCGCATCCGCGACAGCGATTATCTGCCGGCCTTCCAGGCCGGCATGCGCGAGCAGCTCAGGGAGGTGGCGCGCATCGCTCACAACCCGCAGCCCGCCACCTTCGATAACACCATCGTCGCTCTCGAGCGCGCCGGGCAGCTTCTGGACCGGGTCGACACAGCCTTCGGGCGGCTCAATGCCTGCAACACCAACCCGCACATGCAGGAGATCGACACCGAGATGGCCCCCAAGCTCACCGCGCAGGAGGACGCGATTCATCTCGATCCGGCGTTGTGGGCGCGCGTCGAGGCTCTCTACAACAAGCGCTCGAGCCTGCACCTCGATCCCGAGTCGTTGCAGCTGCTCACGCGCTACCACACCGAGTTCGTGCGCGCCGGTGCGCGCTTGACGGTGGCCGACCAGACGCGCCTGCGCGCCCTGAATACCGAGATCTCCTCCCTCACGACGCGTTTCAAGCAGAACGTGCTCAAAGCCACCGCCGATGGCGCGGTGGCGGTCGATGACCTCAAGGATCTCGATGGCCTGTCGCAGGGGGAGATTGGCGCCGCGGCGCAAGCGGCGGCGGCGCGCGGCCTCACAGGCAAGTGGCTCATTACATTGCAGAACACCACCAATCAGCCGCTGCTGGCGCAGCTCCCTAACCGCTCCCTGCGGGAACGCATTTACAAGGCGTCGATCGGCAGGGCATTGCACGGGGCGACGGACAACAACACGGTGATCGCGCAGTTGGTCAAGCTGCGCGCCGAGCGTGCAGCGCTGCTGGGCTATGCAGACCACGCCGCCTATCAGCTCGAGGATGAGTCGGCTGGTACTCCCGCGGCGGTGCGCGACATGATCAGCCAGGTGGCTCCGGCGGCGCTTGCCCGCGCGCGCGCGGAAGCCGGCGACATCCAGAAGCTGATCGAGGCGCAGGCGGCGGCCAGCGGCACGCCCTCATTCACCCTGCAGCCCTGGGACTGGTCGTTCTATGCGCAGCAGGTGCGCAAGGCACGCTACGATTTCGATCAGGCGCGCGTCGCCCCATACTTCGAGCTCGATCACGTGCTGCTCGACGGTGTGTTCTACGCCGCGCACGAGCTCTACGGCCTGAGTTTCAAGGAGCGCCGGGACTTGCCGGTGTACCAGCCGGATGTGCGCGTATTCGAGGTATTTGACGCCGACGGCCAGCCGCTCGCGCTGTTCCTCGCCGACTACTTTGCACGCGACAACAAACAGGGCGGAGCATGGATGGCCGCCTACGTGACGCAATCGAAGCTGCTGCATCACAAACCGGTGGTGGCCAACCACCTGAACATCTCCAAGCCGCAGGTCGGCCAGCCCGTGCTGCTCACATTCGATGAGGTCACGGTGATGTTCCATGAGTTCGGTCACGCGCTGCACGGCATGCTCTCGAACGTGCGTTACGCGAAGCTTGCCGGCACGCACGTGCCGCGCGATTTCGTCGAGTACCCCTCGCAGTACAACGAGATGTGGGCGCGCGAGCCGCAGGTGGTCGCGCATTACGCCCGCCACTACCAGAGCGGCGAGCCGATGCCGCCCGAGCTCCTCGCTAAGGTGCTGGCGGCGCAGAAGTTCAATCAGGGCTATGCCACCACCGAATACCTCGCCGCGGCGCTGCTTGATCAGGCCTGGCACCGGATCAGCGCCGCCCAGGCGCCCACCGCCGCAGACGTGCCGGCGTTCGAGCAGGCCGCGCTCAAGGACAGCGGCCTCGACTACGCCGCGGTCCCGCCGCGCTATCACTCGACGTACTTCTCGCACATTTTCGAGAGCGGTTATTCGGCCGGTTACTACGCGTACCTGTGGAGCGAGGTGTTGGCGCGCGACACCGGGCAGTGGTTTCACAGCCATGGGGGACTGACGCGCGCGAACGGGGAGTACCTACGCACCCAGGTGCTGTCGCGCGGCCGCAGCGAGGACCCCAAAGTGCTGTTTCGCAACTTCTACGGACGTGCGCCCGAGATCGCCCCGTTGCTCGAGTATCGCGGGCTCGCGACCGGAACTTAGAGCGCTGCGGCCGACACGGCATCGCGCCGTGCGCGGTCAAGGCCGGCGATGAGCAGCTGGAAGCATTCGATCAACGGCACGCTGAGCCCGAGCTCGCGCGCCTTGGCCCGCGCGTAGCCAAGGGTCTCGTTGACTTCCAGCGGGCGGCCCGCCTCCAGGTCCTGGAGCGAGGACATGCGGTGGCCCGGCGCGTGCGCGCGAAATTCGCGACCGGCCTTCCTGATGGCCGCCACCGCCTCCGCTTCAGTGCTGCCACAGATGCTCGCGGTCGGCAGGATCGAGCGGTCGCTCAAGCCGATGCCGAGTGCGTGCGCCAGCACGCCCATCTCGCGCACCAGGCGCGCGAGCACCAGGGCGCTGTCCGGGTCCAGCAGGTACTTCCAGGTAACCGCGCGCGTGGTCACCGACAGTGCCATGAGTCCTGCCCAGGCACAGAATTTCGACCACTCGAGTGTCAGGATCTCCGGGCTAGCGGCGGCGCGTACACCCGAGGCGTCGAGGGTGTGTGCCAGGCGTTGCGCCCGCTCACTGTTGCCGCCGGCGAGCTCGCCCATGAGTATGTTCACGTTACGCGTGAACAGCACCGCGCCATCCGGCAGCAGCTCGCCGCTGGTATCGGCAAGCGCGCCCAGCACGCGCTCCTTGCCGAACGCCTCGGCGAGCAGCTCGTTCTTCAGCGGTCCGTTCTGAATCGACAGGGTGACCGCGAAGTCCGCATGCCGCAACGCCGCGAGCGCTGTGGCGGTGCCGGGCGTTTTCATGGCGACGATCAGCGCGCCGGCACTCTTGAGCGCCGCCGGCTCGCGCAGCACGTGCACCGGCGTAGTGAATGCCGCCAGCCCCTTGATCGTGAGCCCGTGCCGCTCGAGCTGCTGCGCGCGCTCCCCGCGCGAGAGCATCACAACCGAGTGGCCGGCGCGAGCCAGGTGGCCCCCGACGATCGAGCCCATCGCACCGGCGCCGAGAATGGCGAAGTCGAAGTCGGGCATTGCGGTACCGCTACAGCGCCTCGGCGATGTCCTGCATGAGACCGCTGTCCTGCGGCTTGGTTTCGGGGGGGTAGCGCTTCAGAACCCTGCCATCGCGGCTGATGAGAAACTTCTCGAAGTTCCAGCTGATGTCGCCGGCGATCCCACTGTCGGCAGAGGTGAGGAAGCGGTAGAGCGGATGACGGTTGGCGCCGTTCACCTCCAGCTTCGCGCTAAGCGGGAAGCTCACCTCGTAGCTGCTGCGGCAGAAGGCGGCGATTTGCGCCTCGCTGCCGGGTTCCTGCGCGCCGAACTGATTGC
>DASWUP010000293.1:0-1568 GCA_036401635.1 Steroidobacteraceae bacterium | reverse complement strand
GAACAACTTGTCGAGCTGCTGCAGGTTGAGACGCGTCCAGGTAGGCCGGCCGTGGTTGCACTGGTTGGCGCGCTCGGTCGCTTCCATCTGCCGCAGCAGCGCATTCATCTCCGGCAGCGTGAGATGGCGATGCGCGTGGATCGCCGTGCGACAGGCCAGCGCCCCCAGGAAACGATCCGCGGCGCCATCCAGATGATGCGCGCCGGCATCGAGGGCGAGGTCGTGCACCAGCGAGCTGACGATGCGCGGGATCTCGCGCGCATCGAGGACCGCCGGCACGCGCCGCAGTGCGAGCTGCGTCGGCGCGAGCGCGTCGAGCTCGAAGCCGGCCCGCTCCCATTCGCCGCGCTGCTCCAGCAGGGCTGCGAGCTCATGCGTCTTGAGCGCGAGCACTATGGGCTCGAGCAGGTGCTGGGAGGCGGGAATACCGTTGCCGCGCTCTGCCTTGAACTTCTCGTACAGCACGCGCTCGTGCGCGGCGTGCATGTCGACCAGCACGAGCCCGGCGCGGTTCTGCGCCAGGATGTACACCCCGTGCAGCTGGGCGAGCGCCGTACCGAGCGGATAGTCTTCCGCCCCGTCTGGCACGGATGCGCTCGCGCTGCTCTCCTGAACCGCCGCGGCGATCAGCCACGGGTCGCCCCCAGGCTCGTAAAGAGGCAGCGCGCCGCGATGCCCCCCCGCATTCTGCGCAGTGCTGCGGTAGCCCATTCCGACCGCGGCGTCCGCCGGCGCGCCAGCACCGGCCGCGGGGGCCGAGTCCAGTTCGGGGCGGGTAGCGGCGAGGCTCCGTTCCAGCGCGTGAAACACGAAGTCATGGATCTGGCGGCTGTCACGGAAGCGCACTTCGAGTTTCGAGGGGTGGGCGTTGACGTCCACGAGCCTTGGGTCGAGCGTGAGATACAACGCGTAGGCGGCGTGACGACCGTGATACAGCACGTCCCGGTACGCGAGCCGCACGGCGTTCATCAGCAACCGGTCGCGCACGCTTCGGCCATTGACGAACCAGAACTGCTGATCGGGCTGGGCGCGCGAGCGCGTCGGCAGCCCCGCCCACCCGGAAAGCATGACGGGGCCTGCCGCCTGCCTGACCGCGACTGCCGCCGCCGGGAAATCTGCGCCGAGCAGGTCCGCCAGGCGGGTGAATTCCGCACTGGCGCCGCTCACCGCCGCGGCCTCCACCAGCAGGCGCGTGCCATGTCGCAGCCGGAAGGTCACGTCGAACCGCGACAGCGCGAGGCGCTCCACGAGCCTCGCAATGTGCGCGAGCTCCGTCGCGTCGCTCTTCACGAACTTGCGCCGCGCCGGCACGTTGAAGAACAAGTTGCGCACCTCGATGGAGGTCCCCGGCGGGTGCGCAGCCGGGCGCACACCCGAGAGCAGACCCCCGTCGACGGAGATTTCCGCACCCTGTTCCGCCGCCGCGGTGCGCGCCACAATGCGCAGCCGCGACACTGAGCCGATCGAGGGCAACGCCTCGCCGCGAAAGCCGAGCGTCGTGACCGCCTCGAGGTCGTCGATTGAGTTGATCTTGCTGGTCGCGTGCCGCGCCAACGCCAGGGCGAGCT
>DASWUP010000292.1:0-8405 GCA_036401635.1 Steroidobacteraceae bacterium | reverse complement strand
GGCGCCGGACCGTGCGGGCTGTTCCAGGTGTTTGAGCTGGGGCTGCTCGGGATCGGTGCTCACGTGGTGGATTCGCTGCGGCACCCCGGCGGACAGTGCGCGGAGCTGTACCCCGACAAGCCGATCTACGACATTCCGGCGCTGCCGGTGTGCGGCGCCCAGGAGCTGGTCGACCGGCTCATGCAACAGATCAAGCCCTTCAAACCGCAGCTGCACCTCGGCCACGAGGTAGTGGAGTTCGCGCGGCGCGAGACCGGGCGCTTCCACCTGCGAACCGCGGGTGGCGTCAGCTTCGACGCCGGGACCGTAGTGATCGCCGCGGGCGTCGGCTCATTTCAACCCCGGCGGATCGGACTGGAGGGGGCCGACGCTTTCGAAGGCGGCACCATCCAGTACCGGGTGAAGAGCGCAGCTGAGCTGGCGGGCAAGCATCTGGTGATCTTCGGCGGCGGGGACTCGGCGCTCGACTGGACGCTCGAGCTGCTGCCGCGGGCGGCAAGCTTGGTGCTGGTGCACCGCCGGCACGAGTTCCGCGCCGCACCCGCCTCCGTCGCAAGGATGCAGGAGCAGGTGGCGGCCGCGCGTATGCGCAGCTTCGAGGCGCTGCCGCACTCGCTGATCGTGAGCGATGGGGTGCTGCGCGGTGTCAACGTCCGCACCCCCGGCGGCGCCGTTGAGGCACTGCCCGCCGATCAGCTGCTGGTGTTTTTCGGCCTGCATCCGAAGCTCGGACCGATCGCGGATTGGGGACTGGCGCTGGAAAAGAAAGCGCTGAAAGTCGACACCGAGAAGTTCCAGACCAGCCTGCCGGGAGTCTTCGCAGTCGGTGACATCAACAGCTACCCCGGCAAGAAGAAGCTGATCCTTTCCGGGTTCCATGAAGCGGCACTGGCCGCGTTCGCGATCCAGCATCACCTTTATCCGCAAAAGAAGCAGTTCCTGCAGTACACCACCACCAGCCCCCTGATGCACCAGCGTCTGGGAGTACCGGACTGATATTCCGCCCACCGATGGAGGAAACCATGATGACTTCCCTGCGCAATACCCTCGCCACAGCTGCCCTGCTCGGCGCACTCGCCCTGCCACCGTACGCACACGCGGCCGACCCGTGCAAGCTCGAGATCAGTGGCAACGACCTGATTCAGTACGACAAGCCGGAGCTGGCCGCGCCGGCGAGCTGCAAGGAGATCACGCTCACGCTGCACCATTCGGGCAAGCTTCCCAAGGAAGCGATGGGTCACAACTGGGTGCTGGTGAACGCGGCAGACGTTGCCGCCGTGGCCGCCGCGGGCCTGACCGCGGGACCTGCGAACAACTACGTGACGCCGGGAGACAAGCGCGTGCTCGCACACACCAAGAGCATCGGCGGCGGCGAGACCACCAGCGTGACGTTTGCGACTTCGATCCTCAAGAAAGGTGGCGCCTACCAGTACCTGTGCACCTTCCCCGGCCATAATGCGCTGATGCACGGTACCTTCAAGTTCGGCTGAAGGCTGCGCGGGCCGCCGATGGATCAGCGTCTGGCCGATCTCCTGGCGCTTCTTGAGCTCGAGCAGCTCGAGGTCAACCTGTTCCGCGGCGAGAGCCGCGACATCGGCAGTCCGCAGGTGTTCGGCGGGCAGGTGCTGGGGCAGGCACTGAGCGCCGCAGCCGCCACCGTCGAGGCACGCGTGGTGCATTCGCTGCACGCGTACTTCCTGCGGCGCGGTGATTGCAACGCGCCCATCGTCTATCAGGTCGATCGCAGTCTCGACGGCCACAGTTTCTCGAACCGTCGCGTGGTGGCCATTCAGCACGGGCAGCAGATCTTCAACATGACCGCCTCGTTCCAGGTGACCGAAACGGGCTTCGAGCATCAGATCGGGATGCCGCAGGTCCCCTCGCCGGAGAGTCTGGCGGACTCGGGCGCTCCGTCGGCGCAGCTGCTCGAGCGCTTGCCGGAACGGGTACGGCGCTTCTTCGAGCAGCCGCGTCCGTTTGAATTCCGTATGGTGCAGAGCATCGATCACCAGTATCTGCGGCGCACGGCGCCCGAGCGCCAGATCTGGTTCCGCGCCGTAGGCACCTTGGCGGACGACGAGATGCTGCACCGGCGCCTGCTCGCGTACGTGTCGGATTTCTTTCTGCTCGATACCGCGACCCTGCCGCACGGCGCCTCGCTCCTGAAGCCCACCATCGTGATGGCCAGCATCGATCACGCGGTGTGGTTTCACCGTTCGCTGCGCGTGGATGACTGGCTGCTGTACGCAATGGAAAGCCCGAGCGCTTCCGGCGCACGCGGCTTCACCCGCGCCAGCGTGTTCGCGCGCGACGGCCGCCTGGTGGCGAGCGCCGCCCAGGAAGGTCTGGTGCGCACCAGGAAGGAAGTTTAAGTCCACGCCCACTGGTGCGCATTCATGGCTGCGATGATTGGAGTGTTGGTGGCCGGCGCGGCAGTTGCGAACGGCGCCGATGTCGAGACCCTGCAGCGACTGTGGTCCGGCGTGCGCGACTCCAGCGAGCAGGTGGTAATGAGCGCCGAGCGCGGCGCCACGCCGTGGCCGCAAGCAAGTGAGCGCCGCGTGCGCACCATCGTCGCTCCCGTGAGCGTCCCCTGGCTAGGCGCGCACGTGCTGTATCTGGAGGAGTTTCTCGAGGACGATCCCGAGGACCCGCGGCGCCAGCTGCTGCTGCAGCTCGAGCCGGCGGGCGCGCCGGCGGGTGCGGTGCGGGCGCGCCTGTTCACGTTCGCGCGCCCGCGCCACTGGATGCATCTGAACTACCGGCCGCCGCTGCTGGCGAGCCTCGCGTGGCGCGACCTGGTCCCGTCGACGGGCTGTGATCTCATCCTGACGCGGGCCGGCGATCAGTTTCAGGGCGGCACGCTCGCACGCCACTGCCTGGATGTCAGCTCCGGAGACTCGCGCTACCTCGATTACCAGCTGGTGATCAGCGCGGACCTGTACTGGTACCGCCGGCGACTGGTGCGCCAGAGCGATGGTGAGTTGCAGGAGGAGGTGATCGGCTTCAATCGCTTCGAACCCAACGAGGCGCGCCTGTACGCCTGCCGCATCTCCTGGTCGGCCAGCGGTGCCGCGCGCGATCTGCGCCCGCTCGTCACCCTCGACGTGTATGAGGAGGGCGGACGCAGCCGCTTCGTGACCCCGGATGGACGGGCGCTCGAGCTGACGCTGCACGGTCGCGACTGGCCGTTCGCCCTGGACCGCGATGCCCTCATCCTGCTGCTGCAGGAGCAGGGCCACGACACTCCCTTCGCGACCGCGTGGGCGCAGTTGGGCGCGCAGCAGATCGCGCTCCAGTTAGGCTGGCTCGAGGTGCGGTGCGGCTCGATGGTACCGGATTCGGACGAACTCACTCAGTGAGCTGCGCTGAGGGCGTCGAGGTCTTTCAGCAGCAGTGGGTTGAAGCGCGCCGGCGCTTCCAGCATCAGGAAGTGGCCGCTGTGCTCGAGCACGTCGAGAGTGAAGTCCGGGAGTGATTTGCGGACGCGCGCGGCATCCGTCGGCAGCAGATCGGAGTTGATGGCGAACACCGGCACGTGAACGCCGGGCAGCACCGCTGCGAAATCCATCGACAGGAGCGAGCGCATGCTGGGGATGGCGATCGCGGGGGACGCGAGTGACATGTCGTAGGCCACCTTGTGCACCAGTACCGGATTTGCGTCCCTGGTGAACAGCGAGCCGCTGACCAGCTTGCGCGTCTCGCCTACGAAGTCGGTGCTAAAGGGTGCGATGCGCTGCTCGATTTCGGGCGGCGTGAGCGGCGGCAGCCCGACCGAGCGCAGCGCCTCGACTGCGATCACGCCGCTCACGCGCGTACCGATCAGGGGGGTCGCCGCCAGCGACACCACAGCTCCCATGGAGTGCCCGACGAGCACCAGGCGCGCATTTGGGATCTGCCGCGCCACCGCGGCGACGTCCTGCGCGTAGTTGGCAATCGACCAGTCGCTGCGATTGTTGCCGGAAGCCCCGTGGCCAGCGAGGTTCAGCACCACGACGGTGTAGCGCCCCTTGAGAGCATCAAGCTGCGCGTTCCAGTAATTGGCGTTGCTCGCCCAGCCGTGCACCAGCACCACGGCCGGGTCGCCGTGTCCGTAGATGCGGTATTCTATGTGCACGTTGTCAGGGGACATGGCGATGCGCGGGCCTTCGCCCTCGCCGGCGGCCCCGGCTCCGGGCGCGGGCGTAGCGCCTGCGGGGGCGCCGCCGCGCTGGCTGCAAGCGGCCACACCGCCCAAGAGCAAGGCCCAGCCTGCCCAGCGAGCGCAAACCATCCATCGCGCCTTCATTGTTCGCGCAGGACCTTGCCAGGATTCATGATGCCGTGTGGGTCGAACGCACGCTTCACGGCGCGCATGAGCGCGAGCTCCACCGGGGAAGTGTAGCGTTCGAGCTCACTCACCTTGAGTCGTCCGATGCCATGCTCGGCGCTGAAGCTGCCGCCGAACTCGCTCACCAGGTCGTGGATCGCGCGCCGTACCCGCTCCTCGCGCGCCAGGAAGCGTTCACGCTGCGCTCCCGGAGCGGCACTGAGATTGAAATGCAGGTTGCCGTCGCCGACATGGCCGTAGACGACCAGCAGCCCGTCCGCAACGTTGGCGCTCACCCACTGTGAGGCGCGCGCCACGAATTCCGGCAGCGCGCCGACGGGAACCGAGACGTCATGCTTCAGGCCCGCGCCCTCCTGGCGCTGCGCCTCCGGAATGCTCTCGCGCAGCTTCCAGAGCGCGGCGCGCTCGCGCTCGCTGCGCGCCAGGGCTGCATCCAGCACCACGCCTGCGGTGAGCGAGCTGGCGAGCGTTTCCTCCAGCAGCGCATCCAGCGGGTCGGCGGCCCGGGTGGAACCGAGCTCGCACAGCGCGTACCACGCGTACGGCTTGTCGAGCGGGTCGCTGACGCCCGCGATGTGCCGCGTCGTGAGCTCGATGCCGATGCGGGGAATGAGCTCGAAGGAGCTCAGCCGATCGCTGCTGGCGTCGCGCAGTCGCGCGAGCAGATCAACCGCCGCGTGCAGGTCACGGACGGCGACCAGTGCCGTGGCGCGGGCGCGGATCTTCGGGAACAGCCTGAGACTTGCGGCAGTGATGACTCCGAGGGTGCCTTCCGCGCCGAGGAACAGCGAGCGCACGTCATAGCCGGTGTTGTCCTTGCGCAGCCCCGACAGCGCCGGCAGTACGCGGCCGTCGGCGAGCACCACCTCTAGCCCAAGCACCAGGTCGCGCATCATGCCGTAACGCAGCACGCTCACGCCGCCGGCGTTGGTCGAGAGATTGCCGCCGATCTGGCAGCTGCCCTGCGAGCCGAGGCTGAGCGGGAAGCAGCGCTCGGCATCGTCGGCTGCGCGCTGCACCTGTGCGAGTACGCAGCCGGCCTCCGCAGTGAGCGAGTAGTTCGCCGCATCAAGGCTGCGGATGCGGTTCAGGCGCCGCAGCGACAACACCAGCTGCCGGCCGGACTCATCCGGGGTCGCCCCGCCGCAGTAGCTGGTATTGCCGCCGTGCGGCACGACACCCACGCGCTGCGCGTGGCACAGCGCCAGCAGCTGCGCAATCTGCGCGACCGAGCGCGGCAGCGCCACGGCCAGGGCCTCGCCCTGGTACAGTCGACGGTGATCGGTGAGAAAGGGCGCGCAGTCCGCCGCCGCCGTCAGCAATCCGTCAGCGCCGAGGACCTCGCGCAGCTGCCCGCAGAAGTCCGCCGCGGCCCCCGTCAATGGCGGCTCAATGGCTGCCGAGGCTGCGCAGCGCCGCGATGCGCTCATCCAGCGGCGGATGGCTCATGAGCAGCCTCGTGAGGCCGCGTGCAGCGCTGCCGTCGGCGATCCCGAAGGCGGCGAACTGCTGCGAGGGCAGCGGCTCGTGCACGCGCTTCAGCTCCTCGAGCGCGGCGATCATGTTGCCGGTGCCCGCGAGCTGCGCGCCGCCGCGGTCGGCGCGGAACTCGCGTTGCCGCGAGTACCACATAACGATCAGGCTCGCAAGGAAGCCGAGCACCAGCTGACAGACGATGACGGTGAGGAAGGAGGCGATGCCGCGGCCGTCCTCGGACCGAAACACCGCGCGGTCGATGATATTGCCGATGACGCGCGACAGGAAAATTACGAAGGTGTTGAGAACGCCCTGCAGGAGCGCAAGCGTCACCATGTCGCCGTTGGCGACGTGCGTCATTTCATGGCCGAGCACCGCCTCGATCTCCTGGCGGTTCATGCGCTGCAGGAGCCCGCTGCTGACTGCGACCAGCGCGGCGTTGCGGCTGGCGCCGGTGGCGAAGGCATTCGGCTCCGGGGAGTCGAAAATTCCGACCTCCGGCATGCCGAGCCCCATGGCGCGGGCGTGATGTTCCACCACGCTCAACAGCCATTGCTCGGTGGCATCGCCCGAGGGGCCGATGACGCGTACGCCCATCGACATCTTCGCTATCCATTTCGACATGGCGAGCGAGATGAGCGCGCCGCCGAAGCCGAAGAACGCCGCGAACACCAGGAGTCCCCCGAGATTACCGCCGTGTGCGGCCAGGTAGGTGTCGAGCCCGAGCACACGGGCCGCCACTGACAGCACCAGGAGGACGGCTATGTTGGTCAGGATGAACAGCACGATGCGCTTCATGGCGGGTATGAAAACCTTGAGTAAAAGTAAGGGGTTGAGGCTAAAGCGATTCGGCCAGCGGCACTCTACCGTTGCGGCCTTACCTTGGGCAGCGTGGGGCCGTAGCGCGCCTTTTCAAGGGCCGATGATCCGCGGCGGGAGCTATCGACGCCGCACGAGGTCAATATTCATCCCGCTCCTCGTCGACGTCATCCTCGTCCTCATCGTCGTCCCAGTCATCATCATCCTCGTCCTCGTCATCTTCCTCGTCCAACTCCTCGTCCTCGTCGGCTTCCTCGTCATCGGACTCGGACCAGCCTTCAGGCTCCGCGATACGCTCGAGGTCCATCTCGTGCCAGGCCTCCAGATCGATTTCCTCGATGTCGCCGTCGAGGTACTCGATCTCCACGAGCTCCGAGTCCTCGTCGACCGACAGCACACGGAACGATTCTTCTTCTTCGACGTTTTCGTACCACTGGGAGGGCACGGGCTCGTAATCTCTGCTCACCGCGAAAGCCACCCTTGTCATCATTTCGCCGCCCGATAAGTGTAGAGGCTGCGGTCGGGTTGGGCAACGCAGCTCGATTGCGTATAGTTTTCCTCATGAACACCCGGCGTCCGCACTCGGGAGCGCCCCTCACGCAGGCACGGCGAATCGTCGTGAAAGTGGGCTCGGCGCTGCTGGTGGATGCGGAAACCGGGCGCGTGAATCGCGGCTGGCTCGAGACTCTGGTGGAAGACCTGCTGCGGCTGCGCAAGCGCGGACAGCGAGTCATCCTGGTGTCATCGGGCGCCATCGCGCTCGGCCGGCGCCGGCTCGGCCTGAAGCACGGCACGCTGCGGCTGGAGGAGAGCCAGGCGGCCGCGGCGGTGGGACAGATCCGGCTCGCGCACGCCTACAAGGAGCTGCTCGAGGCCTGCGATGTGACGGTGGCACAGGTGCTGCTCACTCTCGAGGACAGCGAGCGTCGCCGCCGCTACCTGAACGCGCGCGCCACGCTCGAATCGCTCCTCGAGCTGGGCGCACTGCCGGTGATCAACGAGAACGACACGGTGGCGACGGCCGAGATTCGCTACGGCGACAATGATCGCCTGGCGGCGCGTGTCGCGCAGATGATCGGCGCGGATTGCCTGGTGTTGCTGTCGGACGTCGAGGGTCTGTACAGCGCCGATCCGAACCGGCAGCCCGCTGCGCGTTTCATTCACGAGGTGCGCGAGATCACGCCCGAGATCGAGGCCATGGCCGGGCGCTCCGCTTCGAGGGTGGGTTCGGGCGGCATGACGGCCAAGATCGCCGCGGCCCGGATCGCGGTGGCGGCCGGATGCCACATGTGCATCGCCGCCGGTGCCCACCGCCATCCGCTGCGGCGCATCGAGGAGGGGGCGGACTGCACCTGGTTCGTGCCGACGGCGACACCCGCGGCCGCGCGCAAGCAGTGGATCGCGGGCACGCTGCGCCCCGCCGGTGCCATTACCATCGATGCCGGAGCGCTGCGCGCGCTCTCCGAGGGCCGCAGCCTCCTGCCCGCCGGCGTCACCGCGGCGCGCGGGCGATTCGACCGCGGCGACACCGTCAGCGTGCTCGCCGCTGACGGTGCAGAAATCGCCCGCGGCATCATCGCCTATTCCGACGCGGACGCCGCCCGCATCATGGGACGCAAGTCCTCGGAGATCGCGGATATTCTGGGGTTTCGCGGGCGTGACGAGATGATCCATCGTGACGACCTGGTGCTCATGCGCCAGGAATTTTCCGCTGCCGCCGAGCCCGTGCCCGCCCCGCAACCGGTACCCTGAAGCGCCATGGGTACCGACCATATCGGTG
>DASWUP010000291.1:0-4595 GCA_036401635.1 Steroidobacteraceae bacterium | reverse complement strand
CGCCGCACCGGCTCCAGCGGGGTGGACGAGCGCATCGACTTCGGCGGCCTGGCGCTGGACCAGGCCAGCCACCGCGTCATGGTGGGCGAGCGTACCGTGGCCCTGGGACCCACCGAGTACCGCATGCTCGAGTTCTTCATGACCCACCCGGAACGGGTCTATACCCGCGACCAGCTGCTCGATCGCATCTGGGGCGGCAACGTCTACGTCGAGGAACGCACCATCGACGTCCACATCCGGCGCCTGCGCAAGGCGCACGAGGATTTCGGGTACGATCACTTCGTACAGACCGTGCGTGGCTCCGGGTATCGCTTCTCGGCCCGCGCGGAATAGCCACCGCGTAACAACGAGGCGCGTTTCGCATGCAACCTGCGACGCAGGCATGGTGGTTCGCGGCAGGCCGGCTGCTGGGCACCGTGCTGGTCGGCCTGGGCGCCGGCTGGCTGTTCGGCAATGCCTGGGGCGGCCTTGCCATTGCCCTCGCACTGCACCTCGCCTGGGTGCTCGCCAACCTGTTTCGCCTGGAATGGTGGCTGCGCCACCGCAGCTACGCCGACCCGCCCAATACCGGCGGGGTGTGGGGCGAGATCGTGGCCCAGATCGTGCGCCTGCACCGCCGCAAGCGCTTCCACAAACAGCGTTTCGTGCAGCTGATGCGCCAGCTGCAGCGCTCCACCGCAGCGCTCCCCAACGGTGTGGTTATCCTCAACGCGCAGCGCGAGATCGTGTGGTTCAACCGCATGGCGGCGCGGCTGCTGAGCCTGCGCCGCACGGCCGATCTCGGCATGCGCATCGAGAACCTGCTGCGCGAGCCGGAGTTCGTGCGCTACCTGGCCAGGCAGGATTTCTCGAACCCGGTGGTGATCCGCCAGATGAGCGGCGAGGAGTGTTACTTGTCGCTGCAGGTCGCCCCTTACGGGGACGGGCAGTTGCTGCTGTTGGTGAGCGACGTCTCGCGCCAGATGCGTCTCGAGGCGGTGCGGCGCGACTTCGTGGCGAATGCCTCGCACGAGCTGCGCTCCCCGCTCACCGTGATTTCAGGTTACCTGGAGACTCTCGGCCAGGATCCGGCGCTCGATCGGGATCTGCAGGGACCGGTCGCTGAAATGCGCCGCCAGGCGGAGCGCATGACCGCCATCATCCGCGATCTGCTCGAGCTGTCGCGGCTCGAGGAAACCGACGAGATCGTCGGCGGTGGGCCGATCGACGTCGCGGCGCTGCTCGCGCTGTTGCGCAAGGACACGGTGGCGCGGGCGGTGCACCCGCACGAGGTGCGGGTGCGCGTCGACTCGGAGGCGCGACTGATCGGCGATGAACCGGAGATCCACTCGGCATTTTCCAACCTGGTCGACAACGCCGCCAAGTACACCCCGGCCGAAGGCTCGCTCGAGATGCGCTGGTGGGTGGATGAGGACGGCGGGCATTTCGCGGTGAGCGACACGGGCATGGGCATTCCGCCCGAGCTCATTCCGCGTCTCACGGAGCGTTTCTATCGCGTCGACCCCGGACGCTCGCGCGCCACCGGGGGCTCGGGCCTGGGGCTCGCGATCGTGAAGCACGTGCTGCAGCGCCATGGAGCGACACTCGAAGTGCAGAGCACCTTAGGCAGCGGCAGCACCTTCACCTGCCATTTCCCACCCGAGCGTGTCGTGCCGCTGGTGCGCTCCCAGACTACTGCAACAGCTTAGATTTTCCGCGCAACTGCCTAATTGGTAAGAATCTCTTAGCCGCTCTGTCACAGAACCGACACATCGCCGGACGACCCTAGGGACGCCCTCGAAGGCCTGAGGATGAGCTGCAAGTCATGGCAAACGGCAACCCCACGCGCACCGCAAGGACGACCGTCCGCACCCTGTTCCTCTCGGACATCCACCTGGGATTCAGGCACGCACGGGTGCGCGAGTTGAACGAGTTTCTGCACGGTGTCGAGGCCGAGCGCATTGTGCTGGTCGGCGACATCGTCGATGCGCTGAGCCTGGCGCGGCGCGCATTCTGGACGGCGCAGCACACGCAGGTGGTGCGCACGCTGCTCGCGCGGCAGCGCTCCGGCACGCGACTCATCTATATCCCGGGTAACCACGATGCGAGTTTGGCGGTGCTCGCGCAAATGCTGCAGGGCCAATTCGAAGTACACCGCGAGTGGGTGCATCGCACCGCGCGCGGCGAGCGGTTGCTGGTGTTGCACGGCGACCAGTTCGATGGCGTGGTGCCGTGCCCGCGCTGGCTCACCCGCCTGGGCGATCGCCTGCATGCTGCGACCGTAGCGGTCAGCCACCGCGTGAACGATCTGCGCCGTGCGCTCGGCAAGCCGTACTGGCCGCTCGCCGAACGCATGAAGCTCAGGATCGGCGCCAGTGTCCGTTACATCGAGCAGTTCGAGCGACTCGCCGCCCGTCATGCACGCGCGCAGGGCTATGACGGCGTCGTTTGCGGGCACATTCATCGCGCCAACCTGCGCCACATCGAGGGCACGCTCTACGGCAACACCGGCGACTGGGTGGAGTCCTGTTCCGCCCTCGTCGAGAGTGAGCAGGGCGAGCTGCAACTGCTGCGCTGGCCGCACGCGGTGCGCGCCAGGCTCCATCCCGCGGTCCCCCTGGTTGCCGACGCCGCGTGAGGATTGCGCTCGCAAGCGATGCCTGGGTGCCGCAAACCAACGGCGTCGTCACCACGCTTAAGTGCACCGCCGAGACCCTGACTTCGCTCGGTCACCAGGTGTGGGTGATCTCACCGCAGGGCCTCGCCAGCGTTGCCTGCCCGAGCTACCCGGAGATCCGCCTGGCCGTGTCCCCGGGCGCGCAGGTCGCGCGGCAGCTGAAGGCCTTCCGCCCGCATGCGATTCATATCGCCACCGAGGGTCCGCTCGGGCTCGCCGTGCGGCGCTACTGCCGCGCGCGCGGGGTGCCGTTCACGACCTCGTACCACACCCGCTATCCGGAGTATCTGCGGGCGCGCTGGCCCATCCCGCTCACCTTGGCCTACGCCTGGCTGAAGCGCTTCCATGGCGCCGCCACGCGCACCTTCGTCAGCAGCGCGACTCTTGAGGCGCAGCTCACCGCCCGCGGCTTCGCGCAGCTGCACCTGTGGCGCCGCGGCGTCGATCTGCGCCGCTTCCGGCCACTGCCACCGCACCCTGAGCTCGCGCGACTGCCGCGGCCCGTCATGGCCTGCGTAGGACGCCTCGCCATCGAGAAGAACCTCGACGCGTTCCTCAGGCTCGATCTGCCCGGCACCAAAGTCATGATCGGCGACGGGCCGCAGCGTAGCGCGCTCGCGGCGCGCTACCCCTGCGCGGTGTTCGCTGGCTACCGCTTCGGCGAGGAACTCGCCCGCTGCCTGGCCGCGGCGGATGTGCTGGTGTTCCCGAGCCTCACCGACACCTTCGGGCTGGCGATGATCGAAGCGCTCGCCTGCGGTGTGCCGGTCGCGGGCTTTCCGGTGCCCGGGCCGCTCGATGTAATCGAACAGGATGTGACCGGGGTCCTGCACCAGGACTTGAGTGAGGCGATACGCTCGGCGCTGCGGCTCGAGCGGCGTGTGTGCGCCGCGCGCGCCGCAGGCTTCAGCTGGCACGCCGCGACCGCGCAATTCCTGGCGGGCCTGGAGCCGATCCCGCTGGCGCTGCGCGCGACGCTGGCTGCCAGCCGCAGTTCCGTTATGATCGCGCGTATGGCCGCGCGTAGGCAGACGAGCGAAGCCGGGGACGCCAACTGATGGAAACCGCCGACCTCAGTCACCACATCTCGCGTCGTTTCAACGAGGACCTCGAGCGCGTGCGCAGCAAGGTGCTCGGCATGGGCGGCTTCGTCGAGCAGCAGCTGCAGAAGGCGATCACCGCCCTGGTCGAGGGCGATAGCTCGCTCGGGGAGGCGGTGGCGCTCGACGACCACCAGGTGAACAACATGGAGATCGCCATCGACGACGAGTGCAGCAGAATCCTCGCCACACGCGCCCCGGCGGCCGGCGACCTGCGCGTGATCGTGGCGATCATCAAGACCATCACCGATCTGGAGCGCATCGGTGACGAAGGCGAAAAGATCGGCTACATCGCCTCGCGGCTGGCGACCATGGAGCGCCCGGCCGACAAGTACCGTGAGATCAAGCATCTTGGCCGTGTGGTCTCGGACATGGTGCACGACGCGCTCGACGCGTTCGCACGCATGGACGTCGACTCGGCGCTGCGCGTGGCGCGGCAGGACCGCCTGGTGGACGAGGAATACGAGGCGATCCAGCGCCAGAGCATCACCTTCATGATGGAAGATCCGCGCACCATCCGTCGGGCTCTCGATGTCATGTGGGTGGTGCGCGCGCTCGAGCGCATCGGCGATCACGCCAAGAACATCAGCGAGTACGTCATTTACATGGTGCACGGCAAGGACATCCGCCACACCTCTCTCGATGACGTCGAGCGCGAGCTGCGCGAGGGCACCGGCGTCACGTCGCTCCCGCCGGCGTCCGCGTAAACGCCGCGGCCCATAGAGCGCGTGCGAGCTGATCGCCGTCTGATCAATTTCGCAGGCTTCGCCGTGTGCGCGGCGCTGCTGGCGTACGCGCTGTACACACAGTTCTACCTGGGCCTGGACCCGTGTCCGCTG
>DASWUP010000290.1:0-20184 GCA_036401635.1 Steroidobacteraceae bacterium | reverse complement strand
AAACCTGCGCGACGCTCCCTGCGGCGGTGCACGCTGCCGCGTGCGCCGCGCTTCCCGGGGACACGGTGCTGCTGTCGCCGGCGTGCGCGAGCCTCGATATGTTCCGCGACTACAGCCAGCGCGGTGCGGTGTTCGTAGCTGCGGTGCAGGAGCTGGCGGCGTGAGCGCCAGCGCCAATTTCCCACTGCTGGGATTCGCGCGTTCCAGCGCCCGCAACGGCGGCGTGCACCTCGATCCGGTGATGATCGCGCTTGTGCTCGGCATCGTGCTGCTGGGGCTGGTGATGGTGACCTCCGCCTCGGTGTCGATCGCCAGCCAGGACACCGGTCAGCCGTTCTACTACCTCGAGCGGCAGCTGCTGCTGACCCTCATTGGCGCCTGCTGCGCCGCGCTGGTGTTCTCGATTCCCACCCCGCTGCTCGAGCGCGCCTGCGTGCCGCTGCTGGCGGTCGCGATCGGCCTCCTGGTCATCGTGCTCATTCCCGGGCTCGGGCACGCGGTCAACGGCAGTCGCCGCTGGCTGCGGCTCGCCGCGATCAACTTCCAGGTATCGGAACTGGCGCGCGTGCTGGTGCTGGTGTACGTCGCCAGTTACGCCGTGCGCCGCGAGACGCAGTTGCGCCAGTCGCTCGCCGGACTCGCCAAGCCACTCGGGTTGTTGTGCTGCGTGAGTGCCCTGCTGCTGCTCGAACCCGACTTCGGCGCGGCGACCGTGCTGTTCGCAACCGGCTTTGCCCTGTTGTTCCTGGCCGGCGCGCGGCTGCGCTACGTCATCGCCATGACCGCGATCGCGACGGCCGGCTTTGCGGTGCTGGCGGTCAGCGCCAGCTACCGGCTGCGGCGGTTGACCACGTTTCTCGACCCATGGGCGGACCCGTACAACAGCGGCTTCCAGCTGACGCAGTCGCTGATCGCCATCGGCCGCGGCCAGTGGTTCGGCGTGGGACTCGGCGAGAGTGTGCAGAAGCTGTTCTATCTGCCGGAAGCGCACACCGACTTCCTGTTCGCGGTGCTGGCGGAGGAGCTGGGACTGCTTGGCGTGATGCTGACGCTCGCCCTGTTCGTGGGTCTTGCCTGGCGCAGCTTCCACATCGCGCGACTCGCCTCGGAAGCGGGGCTCAAGTTCCAAAGCCTTCTAGCGGCGGCCTTCGGCCTGTGGCTCGGCACCCAGGCCTTCATCAACATCGGCGTCAACATGGGCGTGTTGCCGACCAAAGGCCTGACGCTGCCGCTGATGAGCTACGGCCGCTCGAGCCTGATCGTGGGGCTGGCGTGGGTGGGACTCGTGTTGCGCGTGTATCACGAGGCGCTGCGCGAACAGCGCGGGTCCGCAACCGTGCGCGGTGGCCAATGAACATTCGTCCGCCCAAATCCGTTCGGGGTCCGACAAGTTCGGTTGCGAGCATGAATCGCCGCAAAGTCACCTTCAAGCTGTACCCCAATCCCCGCGCCGCAGAACGGCTCACAAAGTGGGTGCGACAACATTGCGAGATGTACAACGCAGCGCTCCAAGAACGGCTTGAGGCGTGCAGCAAAGCAGCAAAGTCCGTCAGCTTATACCACCAGCAGAACGCTCTGCCGCAGATCAAAGTGGCACGCCCCGAGTTCGTCGAACTCGGCAGCCATGCCCTGCAACAAACCCTGCGCCGTCTCGATTTGGCTTTCCAGGGGTTTTTCCGGCGCGTAAGAGCCGGTAAGACACCGGGGTTTCCGAGGTTCAACGAAGCGATGTCCATTCGAGTGCGAGGCCAGCATCGTTTCGGTCTAGAAGCCAAAGCCAACGATCTGACAATGACTCGCAAGCATGGCGAATGGTTCGCCTCCGTTACCTTGCGTGTGCCTGAGTCGGCTTGCGCCCGAATGCGCACCGAACATCAACATCGCGGCGTCGATTTCGGCATCACGAATTGGGCGACTCTCGACAACGGCGAAACCACCAGCAACCCGCGCTGGATGCGGAACGAGTTGCCGCGTCTGGTCGAACGGCAGCGACAGCGAGCTAAGAAGAAAGACGGCTCGGCGCGCTGCAGACGCCTATCTCGGCAGGCGGCAAGACTGCATGAGCGTATTGGTATGGCGCATCGGATGCCCCTCTACAAAGCGGAAGAGGCTGGCAGCAGGCTGCATCTCTCGAATACGCGCCAATTGAAACCGTCGCAGCGTTGCGCCCGGTGCCGGGAGATTGCGCCAAAGCCGCTGGCGCAGCGCGTGCATCAGTGTCCGTATTGCGGCCACACGATGCCGCGCGACCAGAATAGTGCGTTGGTGGTTCTCATCGACGCGCACACGCCTGGAACGGGCGTGGCGGCGAGACAGAGGCCTCTGGCGGCCAAAGCCGGCAAGCCAAGGTCGAAGACCCGCGAAACCCTCGCTTCAGCCCGACAGGTTTGAACGATGGGAAAGTTCATCCGTCCGATCCTCATCATGGCCGGCGGCACCGGCGGACACGTATTCCCGGCGCTGGCGCTGGCGCGCCTGTTGCGCGAGCAGTCGCTGGAGGTTATCTGGCTCGGCACGGTGCGCGGACTCGAGTCGCGCGTCATTCCGGCGGAGGGCATCCCCATCGAGCGGCTGTCGGTGGGTGGGGTGCGCGGCAAGGGCATACTCACCTGGCTGGCCGCGCCCTTTCGTCTGACGCTTGCGCTGATGCAGGCGCTGCGCGTCATGTGGCGCTATCGGCCGCTCGTCGTGGTGGGACTTGGTGGGTTCGTGACCGGTCCCGGCGGCATCGCCGCCTGGCTCACGCGCCGGCCGCTGGTCATTCACGAGCAAAACGCCGTCGCCGGCTTCACCAACCGCTGCCTCGCGCACCTGGCGCGCCAGGTGCTGGAGGGCTTTCCAGGCAGCTTCGGACACGATGTGCAGGCGCGCGTCATCGGCAATCCGGTGCGAGCCGATATCAGCGCCCTGCCGCCGCCGGCGGCGCGCTTCGCCGGACGCACCGGGCCGGTACGGATCCTGGTGATTGGCGGCAGCCAGGGCGCGACCCGGCTCAACGCCGTCGTACCCTTTGCGCTCAAGCGTCTGGCGGGCTGGCTCGCCTTCGACGTGCGTCACCAGGCGGGCGAGCGCTGGATCGACGCCGGCCGCGCCAGCTATGCCCAGGCGGGCGTGCGCGCTGACGTGCGTCCGTTCATCGAGGACATGGGCGAGGCTTACGGCTGGGCGGATCTGGTGATCTGCCGCGCCGGCGCGCTCACCGTGTCGGAACTAGCCGCGGTGGGCGTAGGCGCGATCCTCGTGCCGTTCCCCGGAGCGGTGGACGACCACCAGGCGTACAACGCGCAGTACCTGGTGCGCGCCGGCGCCGCGGTGCTGATCGCGGACCGCGAGCTCACCGCCGAGCGCCTCGCCGCCGAGCTGCAGCGCCTGTGCGCCGGTCGCGGCAAGCTGCTCGTCATGGCCGAGCGCGCCCGCTTGCTCGCCAAGCCGCGCGCCGCGGATGAACTCGCCGCCTCGTGCCTGGAGCTCGCGCGGAGGGCTGGATGAGCCGCAAGCCGCGTCTCGTGCCCACGGTGCCGGCCGCCGAGCGGCGCGCCACGCGACGCGACCGCATGCGCCGCATCAACACCATACACTTCGTCGGCATCGGCGGCAGCGGCATGAGCGGTATCGCCGAGGTGCTGCTGAATCTCGGCTACAGCGTGCAGGGCTCCGACCTCAGGGACAGCGCGGTGACGGGCTGGCTCACCGGACTCGGCGCGCGTATCAGCATCGGCCATGCCGCCGCTCACATCGCCGGCGCCGACGTGGTGGTCGCCTCGGGCGCAGTGCCGCGCGACAACCCGGAAGTGCGGGCAGCGCTGCAGGCACGCATTCCGGTGGTCGCGCGCGCCGAGATGCTCGGTGAGCTGATGCGCTTCCGCTATTCCATCGCCGTGGCCGGCACGCATGGCAAGACGACCACGACCAGCCTCATCGCCAGCATCCTCTCCGAAGGCGGCGAAGACCCGACCTACGTCATCGGCGGACGCCTCAAGAGCGCCGCCAGCAACGCGCGCCTGGGCGCCGGGCGTTACCTGGTCGCCGAGGCCGACGAGAGCGACGCCTCGTTCACGCATCTGCAGCCGCTCATCGCGATCGTCACCAACATCGACAACGATCACCTGAGCACGCACGGCGGGGACTTCGGGCTCCTCAAGCAGAGCTTCGTCACCTTTCTGCACAACCTGCCGTTCTACGGACTGGCGGTGCTGTGCGCCGACGACGCGCAGGTGCGCAGCATCGTGCAGGAAGTCGCCCGGCCGATCCTGTCCTACGGTATCGAGTCGGGCGCGGACGTGCGCGGCGCGCACATCCGCCACGCGGGGTTGCAGACGCGCTTCGACGTCACGCGCCCGGGAGCGGCGCCGCTGGCGGTGACGGTGAATCTTCCCGGCACCCACAACGTGCGTAACTCGCTCGCGGCGATCGCGGTGGCCACCGAGCTCGGCATCGACGATGAGGCGATCCTGCGCGCGCTGGCAGGCTTCCAGGGCATCGACCGGCGCCTGCAGCATGTCGGCGACGTGCTCACCGCCGTGGGCCGTGTAAGCATCATCGATGACTACGCCCATCACCCCACCGAGGTGGCCGCGACGCTCGAGGCGGTGCGCCAGGGCTATGCCGGCCGGCGTGTGCTGCTCGCGTTTCAGCCGCACCGCTACACGCGCACCCGCGACCTGATCGATGATTTCGGCAAGGCGCTGTCCGGCGCCGACGCGCTGTGCGTGACCGAGGTCTACGCCGCGGGCGAGACCGCGATCGCCGGCGCCGATGGCCGCGCCATCTGCCGCGCGGTTCGCAGCCGCGGACTGCTCGAGCCGCTGTTTGTCGAGAAGGTCGAGGAACTCGCCCAGGCGCTCAAGGATGTGATCCGCGATGGCGATGTCATCGTTGCCATGGGCGCGGGCAACATCAGCGCCGTGGCGCATGCGCTGCCGGATGCGCTCACGGCACTGCTGCCGCCGGGGAGGGCGTCGTGACGCTCGCCGTTGCCCCGCAGTTCCTGCCGCGCGTGCGCCGCGATGAGCCCCTGAGCCGGCACACGTCCTGGCACGTCGGCGGCCCGGCGGAAGTGTTCTTCAATCCGCGCGACCGCGCCGACCTTGCGGCGTTCCTGCGCACCGTGCCGGCGGACGCACCGATCCACTGGATCGGGCTGGGCAGCAACCTGCTGGTGCGTGACGGGGGTCTGCGGGGGATCGTCATCAGCACCCACGGCACGCTCGATGCGCTCACGCGCCTCAACGAGACCACGGTGCGCGCGGAGGCCGGCGTCGCCTGCGCGCGCATCGCCAGGCAATGCGTCAAATGGGGCCTGGGGCCTGCGGAGTTCTTCGCCGGCATTCCCGGCACCCTGGGCGGCGCCCTGGCGATGAACGCCGGCGCCTTTGGCGGGGAGACCTGGCGACAGGTGCTGAGCGTGGAAACCATCGACCGCAGCGGGCACTTCCACACCCGTGCGGCTTCCGAGTACCGCGTCAGCTACCGCGAGGTCACGGCGCCCGCGGCCGAGGAATGGTTCATCGCGGCAAGCTTGAGCTTCGAGCGTCGTCCCGGCGCGCACGAGGGCGAGGTGCGCACGCTCCTCGAGCGGCGCAAGGCGTCGCAGCCCATCGGCGAGTGGAGTTGCGGTTCAGTGTTCACCAACCCGCCGGGGGATCACGCCGCGCGCCTCATCGAGACGGCCGGGCTCAAGGGCTTTCGCATCGGGGATGCCTCGGTGTCGGAAAAGCACGCGAATTTCATCATCAATCACGGCCAGGCGAGCGCCGCGGACCTGGAGCGCCTGATCGCGCACGTGCGCGAGACGGTGCAGAGCGTGCACGGCGTGGCGCTGCGCCCTGAGGTGCGGATCGTGGGAGTGCCGTAACGATGCGCCTCACGTACGAACCGCGCCAGCTGCGCCGCGTCACCGACGCCGGCGAGTTCGGCCGCGTGGCGGTGCTGTTCGGGGGCGATTCGAGCGAGCGCGAGATCTCGCTCCTCTCCGGCAACGCGGTGCTGGACGCGCTCAAACGCCGCGGCGTGGACGCGCACGCCTTCGATCCGCGCGATCAGGCCCTCAGTGAGCTTCAGGCGCGGGGCTTCAGCCGCGTCTGGATCGCGCTGCACGGTCCGGGCGGTGAGGACGGCACGCTGCAGGGCGCGCTCGAGCACCTGGGCGTTCCCTATACCGGGAGCGGCGTGATGGGCTCGGCCATCGGCATGGACAAGCTGCGCACCAAACGCCTGGCGCTCGCCGTGGGCGTGGCGACGTCGGACTTCGTGGTGTTGCGCGGCGCACAAGATTTCGAACTGGCGCTCGAGCGCCTCAAGCTGCCGCTGATCGTCAAGCCCGCCACCCAGGGCTCGAGCGTCGGCATGACCAAGGTCGAGCGCGCCGCGGATCTGCCCGCCGCCTACTCAGCCGCCGCGCAGCTCGAGACCCTGGTGTTTGCCGAACCCTGGATCCCCGGTGAGGAGTACACCGTGGCAATCCTGCAGGAGCGCGCCCTGCCCTCGATCCGCATCGAGACTCCGAGGACCTTCTACGACTACGAGGCGAAGTATTTCCGCGACGACACGCGCTACTTCTGCCCGTCCGGCCTATCACCGAGCGCGGAAGCGCATCTCGCCAATCTGTCGCTCGCCGCATTCGAGGCCACCGGCGCCTCGGGCTGGGGGCGGGCGGATTTCATGATGGACGCCGCCGCAAGGCCGTTGCTGCTGGAGATCAACACCGTTCCGGGCATGACCAGTCACAGCCTGGTGCCGATGGCGGCGCGCGCCATCGGTGTCGATTTCGATGAGCTCGTGTGGCGTGTGCTCGAGACCAGTTTCACCCGTCGGCCCGCCGCGGGCCAGCAGCGCAAGGCTTAGCAACATGTTCGCCCGCCCCAAGAACCGTCGCAAACCCTCGGAAGCGCGCCTGCGCCTGCCCTCGATCAACTGGCGCTATCTCGGAGCGTGGGTCGGCGCGCTGGCGGCGATCGCGGCGGCGGTAAGCGCGGTGTCGTGGGCATTCGATCAACCCATCGAGACGGTCGCGGTGGCGGGGCGCTTCCAGCGCGTCGCGCCGGTGGACGTCGAGCGTGTTGTGAAAGAGACGGTGCACGGCGCGGGCCTGCTGTCGGTGGACCTCGCCGCGGTGCGCCGCGCCATCCACACGCTGCCGTGGGTGGATGCGGTGAGCGTGCAGCGCGCCTGGCCCCGGGGTCTGAACGTGCTGGTCATCGAGCAGAGCGCCGCGGCCCGCTGGGGCGAGCGCGGGCTCCTCAACACCCGCGGTGAGCTGTTCGACTCCGATGAGCGCCACATTCCGCCGGAGCTGGCGCAGCTCGCCGGCCCCGACGGCAAGGAGTCGCTGGTGGCGCAGCGCTACCTGGCCGCGGAAGGGCGCCTCTCGCAGGCGGGCCTGCGCCTCACCGCGTTGCGGCTGGATGCGCGCGGCGCCTGGGAGTTCGACCTGGCGAACGGTGTCACCGTGCGTCTGGGGAGGCGCCAGGTGGACGAGCGCTTCGAGAAATTCATGAACACCGCGCTGAAGCTCGTCACGCAGCGCGGCGAGGACATTGCCTACGTGGATATGCGCTACACAAACGGGTTTGCCATCGGCTGGCGCGGCACGGCCGCCCGCCGCGCGGGCCGGGACGGTGGTCACGATGCTTAAGCGCGCGGACCGAAATCTGATCGTGGGGCTCGACATCGGCACCTCCAAGGTCGTCGCGCTGGTCGGGGAAGTGGCCCCCGACGGCTCGATCGAGCTTCTGGGCTTAGGCTTACAGCCCTCGCGCGGACTGAAGAAGGGCGTGGTGGTCAACATCGAGTCCACCGTGCAGTCCATCCAGCGCGCCGTGGAGGAAGCGGAGCTGATGGCTGGCTGCGAGATCCACTCGGTGTTCGCCGGCATCGCCGGCAGCCACGTCCGCAGCCTCAACTCCCACGGCGTGGTGGGCGTGCGCGACAAGGAGGTCACGCACGGCGACGTCGAGCACGTGATCGATGCGGCCAAGGCTGTGGCCATTCCCGCGGACCAGAAGATCCTGCACGTGCTGCCGCAGGAGTTCCTGGTCGACGGCCAGGAGGGCATTCGCGACCCGATCGGCATGTCGGGCGTGCGCCTCGAGGCCAAGGTGCACATCGTCACCGGCGCCGAGAGCGCCGCACAGAACATCGAGAAGTGCATCCAGCGCTGCGGCCTGGAAGTCGACGACGTGGTGCTCGAGCAGCTCGCCTCGAGCTTCGCGGTCCTCACCGAGGACGAGAAGGAGCTCGGCGTGTGCCTGGTCGACATCGGCGGCGGCACTACCGACCTGGCCGTGTTTGCCAATGGGGCGATCCGTCACACGGCGGTCATTCCGATCGCCGGCGACCAGGTCACCAACGACATCGCGGTGTCGATGCGCACACCAACCCAGTATGCCGAGGACATCAAGGTCCGCTACGCCTGCGCGCTGTCGCAACTCGCCAACCCCGACGAGAGCATCGAGGTGCCGAGCGTCGGTGAACGGCCGGCGCGGCGCCTGGCGCGGCAGACGCTCGCCGAGATCGTCGAGCCGCGCTACGAGGAGCTCTTCGGGCTGGTGCGCGAGGAGCTGCGGCGCAGCGGCTTCGAGGAAGTGATCGCCGCCGGCGTCGTGCTTACCGGCGGCAGCGCCAAGATGGAAGGCGCGATCGAGCTCGCCGAGGAAGTGTTCCACGTGCCGGTGCGCTTAGGCGTCCCCCAGGCCGTGCGGGGCCTCACCGACGTGGTGCGCAACCCGGTTTTTTCCACCGGCGTGGGGCTGCTGCTCTACGCCCGTGACAACGTCCTGCCCGCACATCGCGGGCGCTCCCTGGGCGGCAACGCCAAGTCGGTCCTCGACCGCATGCGCTCCTGGTTCCAGGGCAATTTTTGAAGCTGACAGAGCGAAGAACGACTCTCAACCAACCGTTTGTATTCGTGTAAGGAGCGACAATCATGTTTGAACTGATGGACGCGTACAGCCAGAGCGCCGTCATCAAGGTGATCGGCGTGGGTGGCGGCGGCGGCAACGCCGTGGCGCACATGGTCACGGCCGGTATCGACGGCGTGGAGTTCATGTGTGTTAACACCGACTCGCAGGCCCTCAAGCACGCCAAGGTGAAAACGGCGCTGCAGATCGGCTGCAACATCACCAAGGGACTGGGCGCGGGTGCCGACCCGGAAGTCGGCCGCCAGGCGGCGATGGAGGACCGGGATCGCATCGTCGAGCTGGTCGAGGGGTGCGACATGTTGTTCATCACCGCCGGCATGGGCGGCGGCACCGGCACGGGCGCGGCTCCGGTGGTCGCACAGGTGGCGCGCGAGCTGGGCATCCTCACCGTCGCGGTCGTGACCAGGCCGTTCGAGATGGAGGGCAACAAGCGCAGCTGTGTCGCCGACAACGGCATCGCCGAGCTCAACAAGTTCTGCGACTCGCTCATTACAATTCCTAACCAGAAGCTGTTGACGGTGTTGGGTCCGCAGACCACGCTGCTTGATGCCTTCAAGGCGGCGAACCAGGTGTTGCAGGGCGCGGTGCAGGGCATTGCCGAGCTCATCACCCGTCCCGGCCTCATCAACGTCGACTTCGCGGACGTGCGGACCGTGATGGCGGAGACCGGCATGGCGATGATGGGATCGGGCGCGGCGAGCGGCGAAGGCCGGGCACGCGCGGCGGCGGAGGCTGCGGTATCCTCCCCGCTCCTCGAGGACATCAATCTCGCCGGCGCTCACGGCATCCTGGTCAACGTCACCGCGGGCATGGACTTGTCGATCGGCGAATTCCAGGAAGTCGGGCAGATCGTCAAGCAGTTCGCTTCTGACGACGCCACCGTGGTGGTCGGCACGGTCATCGATCCGGAGCTGCAGAACCAGGTGCGCGTGACGGTGGTGGCCACGGGCTTAGGCAGGCCCGCTGCTACGGGGCGTGCGCCGCTGAGTCAGCCGCGCGAGCGCGAGGTGGCCGCAAGAGGCGATCAGCGCGAGCTGCGCGCGGAGCCGTCGATGCGCATGGTGCGCCGCCCACTCTCGAGCAGTGATTACGCCGCGCTCGACAAGCCCACCGTCCAGCGGCAACGGGCGGTCGGGGATGGGCTGCGGACCGAAGCCGACCCGCAGGATCTGCTGGACATCCCGGCGTTCCTGCGGCGGCAGGCCGATTGATGTGATACGGTAGCGCGCCTTGTTTGAGCGCCCCCGAGAGGGGGCCCGCCCGGCGGCGGTCCCACCCTACGGCGCTCAAGACGCGCCGCTCATTCGCAGCACGCTGCGGTCGGTGTAGAAAAAGTATGGTCGGACAACGGACGCTCAAAAACTCTATTCGCGCCACCGGTGTTGGCTTGCACACGGGCAAAAAGGTTCTCATGACCTTGCGCCCGGCAGGTCCCGATGAGGGCATCGTGTTCCGGCGCACCGACCTGCCGAACCCGGTGGATATCCGCGCCCATGCGGAGAACGTCGGTGACACCATGCTCGGCACCACCCTCGGCAAGGGTGAGTCGCGCGTCTCGACGGTCGAACACCTGCTGTCGGCGTTCGCCGGCCTCGGCATCGACAACGCGATCGTGGAGCTGTCAGCTGCGGAAGTGCCGATCATGGACGGCAGTGCGGGCCCGTTCGTGTTCCTGCTGCAGTCGGCCGGCATCGAGGAGCAGCGCCGGCCGAAGCGCTTCATCCGCGTGAAGAAGCGGCTGCGCGTCGAGGACGGCGACAAGTGGGCGCAGTTCGATCCGTTCGACGGCTTCAAGGTGAACTTCGAGATCGAGTTCAACCACCCGATCTTCAAGCGGCGCGCGCAGCGCGCGTCGATGGATTTCTCGACCACCTCGTTCCTCAAGGAGGTGAGCCGCGCGCGCACCTTCGGTTTCATGCGCGATCTGGAGTCGCTGCGCTCGCGCAACCTTGCCCTGGGGGGAAGTCTCGACAATGCGATCGTGCTGGATGACTTCCGCGTGTTGAACGAAGACGGGCTGCGTTACGAGGACGAGTTCGTCAAACACAAGATCCTCGATGCCATCGGGGATTTATATCTGCTCGGCCACAGCCTCATCGGTGAATTCAGCGGCTACAAATCCGGGCACGCGCTCAACAACAAGCTGCTGCGCTTGCTGCTGGCGGACACCTCGATCTGGGAGGAAGTGGTGTTCGAGCGCTACGCGGACGCGCCGATTTCCTACATCGAGGCGCCGGCACTGCATCCACCCGGGGGCTGACCGCGCCCGCTTCAGGCGGGCCGTACCCGGACCTCGATGTCGGTGAGTGCGGGGGCCGCGGCGCGGATCTGCACTTCCAGTTCCTGTACGGCGTAGCGCAGGCGCGCGCACCAAGCAGCGGATGCGGCGAAAATCACCAGCGTCCCGTCGCGCTCGACGACTCCCGAGACCCTCGCACCGATGTCCGTCGGCAGATGACAAAATAACCAGTTGCTCCAGAAACTCTGGCGCGCGGCCTGATCTGTGACGCGCGTCAAGGTGGGCGCGGTGTGCGCCAGCAGCTCCTTAACAGAATGAATCCGCGATGGCCTGAAACCGGCAGCAGTCCTCATCCGTAGGTGTTTCCCGTCCTTGTTTCGCGACATCTTCTTCGGCATATTGGTGATGCTGCATTAAGGGCAAACCCGCTGAAAGGCGGGGACGCAAAGCCACCGGTCTAAAGCGAGGAGCTATGACGGCGGGGTTACCAGCATCGTACAGGCTTTCTAGAGCAAAACAGGGCGGTTCACGCCCGGGCAAGGCTCGTACACGCAGCTGGCGTTGCCTGCCCACGGGGGCTTCGAGGCAGTCGGAACGCACGGCATGAGCATTATTTTATGAACATCATTTTCCTATCTCGACGCAAGGGCAAGGCGCGGCAGCTGAATCTCGCCCGCCCGCTCATCTTAAGTGTCATCGCTGCCGTGACGCTCGCCATCCTCGGCAGCGCCTTTGCGCTCGGTTTGCAGTTCGGTCGCGGCAGCGATCAGCGCGGGTTGTTCAGTGACACGCTGCACTTTGGCAGCCTGGTGGCCGAGCAGAAGCGTCAGATCGCCGACCTCAAGCAGCAGCTGCAGTTGCGCGTCGACGCCATGGCGATGCGCCTGGGCGAGATGAACGCGCACGTCATCCGGCTGGATGCCCTCGGCAAGCGTCTTACCGAGATGGCGGACATCGACAGCCATGAGTTCAATTTCGACGTGGCTCCCGCCAGCGGCGGCCCGGAAGCAGATGGCGAGGGCGTCAGCGCCCAGATCCCGGATCTGACGGCCATGCTGAACCAGCTCGAGCAGCGCGTGAATCAGCGCGATCCGCAGCTGTCGGCGCTCGAAAACATCATTCTGGCGCGCGAGCTGAAAGCGCAGATTCATCCCGAAGGCCGCCCGGTCGCGAAGGGCTTTATTTCCTCCTACTACGGCGAGCGCGCCGACCCCTTTGATGGCCGCGAGGCGTTCCACAAGGGTGTGGATTTCGCCGGTACCCTCGGTGACAAGGTGGTCGCGGTCGCCACCGGCGTCGTCACCTGGGCTGGCGAGCGCTCAGGTTTCGGCAAGCTGATCGAGATCAATCACGGGGACGGCTTCGTCACCCGCTACGCCCACGCCCAGCGCGCTCTGGTGAGCGTCGGCCAGACCGTGAAGCGCGGCGAAACTGTGGCACTCATGGGCTCGAGCGGCCGCTCGACCGGGCCGCACGTGCACTTCGAGGTGCTGCGTAACGGCCGACAGGTCGATCCCCTGTCCTTCGTCGGTCGCTGATCGGCGCACCTCGCGCGCGAGCCCTCAGCCGAAGCGCTTTCCATCCTCTTGAATTCGCGCGCCCCCGAACCAATTGGGCGTGGCGCGCGTCTATTGCGTACAATACGCCGCTTTCCAAGTCGAGATGCACGGTAAGTGCTTGTCGGCAAAGCTGTTTTTCGCTCAACGGGTCACGCATTGCGTCAACTTCTCACCCGCGTTTTCGGCAGCCGCAACGAGCGGATCATCCGGGGCTATGCACGCGCGGTGCGCAGCGCCAACCAGCTCGAGCCGCAGATCAAAGAGCTCAGTGACGAGGCGTTGCGTGCCAGGACCGAGGAGTTCCGTACACGCCTCAAGGCGGGCGCAACCCTCGATGAGCTGCTGCCCGAGGCGTTCGCGGTGGTGCGCGAGGCGGCTCGCCGCACGCTGAAAATGCGCCACTTCGATGTGCAGCTGATCGGCGGGATCACGCTGCACAAGGGGATGATTTCCGAGATGCGCACCGGCGAGGGCAAGACGCTGGTGGCCACGCTCCCAGCCTTTCTCAACGCGCTCAGTGGCGAGGGCGTGCACATCGTCACGGTGAACGAGTACCTCGCGCAGCGCGACGCGGACTGGATGGGTCCGGTGTATCGCTTCCTCGGGCTCACCGTGGGGGTGATCAAGAACGCCCAGAGCCCGCAGGAGAAGCGCGCCGCGTACGCCTGCGACATCACCTACGGCACCAACAACGAATTCGGGTTCGACTACCTGCGCGATAACCTGGCGTTTCGCCTGGAAGACCGGGTGCAGCGTTCCTTGAGCTTTGCGGTGGTCGATGAAGTCGATTCGATTCTCATCGACGAGGCGCGCACGCCGCTCATCATCTCCGGACCCGCCGAGGAGAGCACCGAGCTGTACCTGCGCATCAATGAGCTGGTGCCGCGGCTCACGCGCCAGCAGCAGGAAGAAGGCCCGGGGGACTTCGCACTGGAGGAGAAGACCAAGCAGGTGCACATCACCGAGGCCGGTCACGAGCACGTCGAGCAGCTGATGCTGCAGGCGGGCCTGCTGAAGGAAGGCGAGAGCCTGTACGACCCCACCAACATCCGCCTGATGCACCATCTGAATGCTGCGCTGCGCGCGCACGCGCTCTACAAGCGCGATGTCGAGTACATCGTGCGCGGTGGCGAAGTCATCATTGTCGATGAATTCACCGGACGCACCATGCCGGGCCGGCGCTGGTCCGATGGTCTGCACCAGGCGGTGGAGGCCAAAGAGGGCGTGCGGGTGCGCGAGGAGAACCAGACGGTCGCTTCGATCACCTTCCAGAACTATTTCCGACTCTACAAGAAGCTCTCCGGCATGACCGGCACTGCGGACACCGAGGCGCCGGAATTCATGCAGATTTATGGCCTCGAGGTGGTGGTGATTCCCACGCACCAGCCGATGGTGCGCAAGGACAATCCGGATCTGGTGTACCTGACGCAGAGCGACAAGTTCAAGGCGATCATCGAGGACATCCGTGAATGCGTCACGCGCGAGCAGCCGGTGCTGGTGGGCACCACCTCGATCGAGACCTCGGAATTTCTCTCGGGGCTCCTGCAGAAGGAAGCCGTCGAGCACCAGGTGCTGAACGCCAAGCAGCACGAGCGTGAGGCGCACATCATTGCGCAGGCGGGACGCCCAGGCACGGTGACCATCGCCACCAACATGGCCGGCCGCGGCACCGACATCGTGCTCGGCGGCAATCTCGTGGCCGAGCTCGCCGGCGCCGGGGAGATTGATGAGCCTACCCAGGCAGAGCTGCGCGCCGCCTGGCAGGCGCGGCACGACAAGGTGCTCGCCGCCGGCGGCCTGCACATCGTCGGCACCGAGCGCCACGAATCGCGCCGCATCGACAATCAGCTGCGCGGCCGCTCGGGCCGCCAGGGCGACCCGGGTTCGAGCCGCTTCTACCTGTCGATGGAAGACAACCTGATGCGCATCTTCGGCGATCCGCTGCGTACCCAGCGGCTGCTGAAGATGGCCGGCATGAAGGAAGGCGAGGTGATCGAGAGCGGCATGCTCACCCGCCAGATCGAAAAGGCGCAGCGCAAGGTCGAGTCGCACAACTTCGATATCCGCAAGAACCTGCTGCTGTTCGATGATGTCGCCAACGATCAGCGCAAGGTCGTCTACAGTCAGCGCACCGAGATCATGGGCACCGAGGATCTCTCGAGTGCCATTGCCGGCCTCATGGAGGACTCGGTGGGCTTGCTCCTTGATCAGCACCTGCCCAAGCACGCCGCGCCGGCCGACTGGGACCTGCAGGGCCTGAGCGACGCGGTGCTGCGCGACTTCAACGTGCGGGTGGATGCGAACAGCTGGCTCACCAAGGAGCCGGAGCTGGAGGAGCAGGTGCTGCGCGAGCGCGTGGTGCGTGCCGTGATCGAGGCATACGATGCGAAGGTGGCGCGCATTGGCGCGCCGATCATGCGCCACGTCGAAAAGGACGTGATGCTGCGCATGCTCGATCAGCACTGGCGCGAGCATCTGGGGGCCATGGACTACCTGCGGCAGGGCATTCACCTGCGCGGCTACGCCCAGAAGGACTACCGCTTCGAGTTCAAGCGCGAAGCCTTCGAGCTGTTCTCGGCCATGCTCGATCGGATCAAGTTCGAGACCTCCGCGCTCATGGCGAAGATCGAAGTGCGCACCCAGGAAGAAATCGAGCGCGAGGAGGAGGAACGCCGCCTGCGCCTCATGCACGCGCTGCAGGCGCAGCACGCAGAAGCGGCTTCGCTGCTCGCGGGGGCCGATGAAGAGCAGGCTGCGATCGGCGCCGGCGTGCGGGCGGCCGCGGCGGGCGCACCCCTGCGCGCCGGTGCCCGCCCGCTCCCACCGCCGGCGCTCGCCGCGGAGACTGCCGGCCCGTTCGTGCGTGGCGAGCGCAAGGTGGGACGCAACGAGCCGTGTCCGTGCGGATCGGGCAAGAAGTACAAGCACTGTCACGGCGCGCTCTCGAGCGTTGAATAGCAGCTTGGCGAGCGGCGGGCCCACCATCGCCAGGCCGCTCATCCTGGTGGTGGCGGCGGCGCTGTACGATCGCACCGGGCAGGTGCTCATCGCGCAGCGTCCGGCGGGCAAGCACCTGGCGGGCCGCTGGGAATTTCCGGGCGGCAAGGTGGCTGCCGGCGAAAGCGAGCCCGCGGCGCTCGCGCGCGAGCTGCGCGAGGAACTCGGCATCGAGGCGATGGTGAGCCGGCCGTTCATGCGCCTGACTCACTCCTACGCCGATTACGACGTCGAGCTGTCGCTGTGGGTCATCGAACGCTACAGCGGCACGCCACGCTCACTCGATGGTCAGCGCCTGAAGTGGGTCGCGCCGGCGCGCCTGGCGGACGAAGACCTGCTCGAAGCCGACCGGCCGTTCATCGAAGCGTTGCGTGATGTGCCGGCCCCGGGCTGAAGAGCAGCGCGAAGGGGCGTGTACAATGCCAGTCGTAATGACTCAGGCAGGAATCCATGGCAGCGCAGAACGATCTCCCTGAAGTTCAGCTCGATCCCAAGGCTCTGTATCGCGAGGACGTGTTCACCGATCGGCGCGCCGGCAGTATCCGCCGCCTGACACCGGTCACTGCCGACGGCACGCCGGATCCGGCGCGAGCGGTGCTGTTCTCGGGCCAGACACAACTCCTGACACCTGCGGGCGTGCTGCCGCTCGGGTTCGAGATCGAGGCCGCTACGCTCGAAGAGGCGCTGAGGAAATTTCCTGACGGCGTCAGGGTCGCACTCGAGCAGGCGATCGATGAGGCGCGTGAGCTGCGCCGCGAAGCCGCCTCGCGCATCGTGGTGCCGGACGTGGGCGGTGCCGTGGGGCCGACCGGGCCCGCGAGCGGTGGCGGCAAGATCAAGTTTCGCTAAAGCGCCAAGCGTGCGAGAAGAGACGCAAACGCTGCGCTGGGGCGCCCCGGCGGCCGCCGCCCCGATGGTGCTCTGCACGCTCTGCTTAGCTGCTGCGTGTGCGGGAACACAGGTGGGCGGTCGCGAGCCGCTTGCCGGCGCGGGTCCCGGGGGCAAGCCCATGCGCACCGCCACCGAGACCGCGGTAGGCATGCCGCTGGCGGCGCCGGCGCTGGTGTATCCGGTCACCGCGCGAGTGAACGTGTCCGACAGCTACTTCGGAACTTCCGTCGAAGATCCTTACCGGTGGCTCGAGAATCTCGACTCGCCCTCGGTGCACGAGTGGGTGACGGCGCAAAATGCACTGTCGCAGCCGCGGCTGGCAGCGCTGCCGCAGCGTGCCTGGGTGAAGGCGCGCCTCACGCAGCTGTGGAATTACGAGCGCTACGAAGTGCCGGTGAAGGGCGGCGGCCACTATTTCTTTCTTCACAACGACGGCACGCAGAATCAAAGCGTGCTGTTCGTGTCCGGCAGCCTCGATTCGCCCGGGCGCGTGCTGTTCGATCCGAACGCGGTGCGCGAGGATGCCACCGTTGCCCTGTCGGAGTTCACCCCCGACGTGCGCGGCGATGTGGTCGCCTACGCGGTCTCGGACGGCGGCACCGATTGGCAGATCTGGCGTTTCAGGCGGGTGCGCGATGGTACCGATCTTCCCGACATCCTGCGATTCACGAAATTCTGGGGTGTGTCGTGGGCGCGCGATGGGTCGGGGGTGTACTACAGCCGCTATCCGGCCCTGCCGAACGGCCGAGCCGACGACTCGGGAAGGCCGGCCGTGTATTTCCACAAGCTGGGCACGGCACAGGATCACGACCGGCTCGTGTACGAGGTGACCGACCATCCGACGCGAATTCCCGCCGCTCGAGTCACCGATGACGGACATTACCTCGTCATCACCCTGGTCGAGGGGTACGAGCGCAACGGGGTCAACCTGCTCGATCTGCGCCGCGCAGGCGCCCGGGTGCAGCGCATATTCTCGGCCTGGGATGCGCTCTACACTTTTATTGGCGCCCACGGCGAGGATCTTTATTTCCAGACCACCCATGACGCACCGCTGGGGCGCGTTATCAGCGTCGATGCGCGCACGCCGAGCACCTGGCGTCCCATCGTGCCGGAGGCGACGACGGCGCTCGAGGAGGCGACCTACGTCGGCGGACGCATTGTCGCCAAGTACGTGGAGGATGCCCATGCCCGCGCGCGGGTGTACGAGCGCGATGGCCGTCCGGTCGGCAACGTGCCGCTACCGGGCCTGGGCGGGATCGAGGGCTTCCACGGCGAGGGAACCCAGACCGAGACGTTCTTCTCCTACACGGACTACCTGACGCCGCGCAAGATCTACCGCCTCAACGTACCGGCCAATCAGGCCTCTCTGTGGCGCGAGCCGCGCGCTGCGACTCCGACGGCCGAGTTCGTTACCGAGCAGGTGTTCTACATGAGCAAGGACGGCACACGGGTGCCGATGTACATCACGCACCGGCGCGATATGGTGAAGGACGGCAACCAGCCGTTGCTGCTGTATGGCTACGGTGGATTCGATGTCTCCCTCACTCCCGCCTACCGGCCGGCCGTAGTGGCGTGGCTCGAGATGGGCGGCGCGTACGCCGAGGCGAATCTGCGCGGCGGCGGAGAGTACGGCGAGAGCTGGCACCGGGCGGGGACCCTTGCTAACAAGCAGCATGTGTTCGACGACTTCGTTGCCGCCGCGGAATATCTCATCAGCCAGCACTACACGCGCAGCGCGCGTCTCGGGATTCACGGCCGCAGCAACGGGGGACTGCTCGTCGGGGCGGTGCTGACGCAGCGCCCCGAGCTCTTCGGTGCGGCCCTGCCCGCCGTAGGCGTGCTCGACATGCTGCGCTACCACACCGCCAGCGCGAACGCCCGGCAATGGTCGTCCGACTACGGGCTGTCGGAAGATCCTGAGCAATTCAAGGCGCTGTACGCCTACTCCCCGGTGCAGAACGTGAAAAAAGGTGTCTGCTATCCGCCGACGCTCATCACGACCGCGGACCATGACGATCGGGTGGTGCCGTGGCACAGCTACAAGTTTGCCGCCGCGCTGCAGGCAGCGCAGATCTGCCCGAATCCCATCCTCATCCGCGTTGAGACTCGCGCCGGGCACGGTGCGGGCAAACCGGTGTGGATGCAGATCGATGACTTCGCCGACCAGTGGGCGTTTCTGGCCAAGTCGCTGGGGATGGCGGCGCCGGCGGGCCAGTAGGTCAGCGGGGCTTGAGGATGGCCCTTATGCGCAGCGTGTCCGGATCAAAGATCACGAGCACGCGTCTGACGTCTCCCCACAGTAGCAGTGCGTTGCGCCGATCGGGCGCAAGCCCCAGTTGCGACATGCGCGCCCTGAGCGTTTGCTTCTCGGCTGGTGTCAGGCTCGGTATTTCATTGAGCGGTCTGAGTTGCTCGCGCACCTTCGGCAGACCCTGCTCCCAGGATCTGAAGTAGCGCGGCATCTCAACGACATCCTGACCGCCGAAGAGCGTTGACCCGACGATCTTGGCCGCTTCACCCGGGTCCTCCGGCAGCGGCGCCCAGATCCAGCGCGGCAGGTCGTGCCAATGAGGCGCAAGTGTCGGATTCTGTCGTCGCGCGAGGGCGATCTCACCGGCCTGCAGGTCGGATGCCTGCACGATCTGCAGGCGGTCTACGGAGAAGGTGTAGTAAAGCGGGCGCCCGAGCCACAACGTGGTGGCGCCGTATACAAGTGCTCCCAGCTGCACGGCCACGATCACGGCAATGTCCCGCGCGAGCGTCTTGCGCGGTTTGCCCGGATTGGCGACGATCAGGGTCAGTGTGGGGCCGAGCCCGAGGTCCACGATCGCCACGATCGCGACCACGTGCAGCACGCCGGTGAGATACCAGCCGGGCCAGCGGTACCAACCCAGGTACAGTGCGCCAAAAATCAGCGTCAGCAGAATGACACTCGCCGACAGATGCAGGCCGAACGCCTTGAATCGGAATCTCATGCGCTATGTTGGGTTCTCATGCGAGTGGTCTTTGGGGGCCGATTTTTCCGGGGCGGGAGCTTCCGGTGCACCAGCCTGCTCACCGGGAATCGCGTGCTGCTCAGACAGCCAGGCGCCCAGATCTATCAGGCGGCAGCGTTCGCTGCAGAACGGGCGAAACGGCGCGCTCTGCCAGTCCACTTCACGCTGGCATGTCGGACACTTGACGCGGACAGGGCTCATCGGGCTTGAGGTACAGAGCGGTCAGGTGCAGCAGCTCAGCATGAAGGGCACGTCCGCTTGGGCTTGTGTTGGCCGCGTGGCCAGCCCGTTCCAGGCGAGGAAGCGGATATTGCAGCGGTGGTGACTGCCGCTGATCTCGGGGTACAGGCCCGCGGATGCCGGCAGCGAGATGCGCAGCAGCTGCAGCGGATTGTCGCGCTCGAAGGTGATGTTGAAGGTACCGCCGCTGGCAATCTCGTGGCGGCTGCGGCCGTTCTGGCGTGTGAGCCAGAGCAGTTCCGCAATCGCATCGCACATCGGACGCAGCAGCCCCAGCCACTGATTGAAGGTCCGCATGCGTGCATCGTCGGACTGCGTGAGCCAGAAGTAATAGTCCGGCAGAT
>DASWUP010000289.1:0-13758 GCA_036401635.1 Steroidobacteraceae bacterium | reverse complement strand
CGCTCCCGTGATGATCGACGGCGAGCGCATCAGCAGCAGCGGGGTGCGCGCGGCGCTCGCGCGCGGCGACTTTGAGCGCGCGCGGCGCTGGCTGGGTCGGCCTTGGTCGATGCGCGGGCGGGTGAGGCCGGGTAAGCGCCTGGGACGGGATCTGGGATTTCCGACCGCCAATCTGCCGCTCGAGCGCCGGCGTGCGCCGGTCGCTGGGATCTTCGCGGTGCGCGTGCACGGAGTGGGGAGCACGGCGCTGCCGGGCGTGGCCAGCCTCGGCACCCGTCCCACGGTCGCCGGAGTCGAGGCGCTGCTGGAAGCACACCTGTTCGATTTTTGTGATGACCTGTACGGTCGCGAGATTGAGGTCGAGTTCGCGGCGAAGTTGCGCGACGAGGCATGCTTCGCAACGCTCGAGGCGCTCAGCGCGCAGATGCGGCGCGATGCCGACGACGCGCGCCGCATTCTCAAGATCTGAACGGCCTGGCGATGTTTGAATGAGTGGACATGGCGGATTACAAACACACGATCAACCTGCCGCAGACCGCCTTCCCGATGAAGGCGGACCTCGCCCAGCGCGAGCCCGCGATGGTGCGCGCGTGGGAGGAGGGCGGCACGTACGCGAAGCTCCGGGAGCTGGCGCGCGGGCGGCCGCGGTTCGTGCTGCACGACGGGCCCCCGTATGCCAACGGCGCCATTCACATCGGTCACGCGGTCAACAAAATCCTCAAGGACATCGTGGTCAAGTCGCGCTCGCTGGACGGCTTCGACGCGCCCTACATTCCCGGCTGGGATTGCCACGGGCTGCCGATCGAGCTGCAGGTGGAGAAGAAGCACGGACGCCCCGGTCAGAAGCTCGACCCGCAGGCTTTTCGCGCCGCCTGCCGCGCCTATGCGCAGGAGCAGATCGAGCTGCAGCGCGCCGACTTCAAGCGGCTCGGAGTCCTCGGCGACTGGAACCGACCTTATCTCACCATGTCGCCGCGCTACGAGGCGCAGCAGCTGCGCGCCTTCGGCCGCATCATCCGTAACGGACACCTCTATAAGGGCGTGAAGCCGGTGCACTGGTGTCTCGATTGCCGCTCGGCGCTCGCGGAGGCCGAGGTCGAGTACGAGGAGAAGACCTCACCGGCGATCGACGTGGCGTTTCGTGTCAGTGACCGCAACGATCTGGCGGCGCGGATCGGCCTGACCACCGCCCAGCTGGGCACGGCGCCGGCGGACCTCGTGATCTGGACCACCACGCCCTGGACGCTGCCGGCGAACCAGGCCGTGGCCCTGCGCGCGGAGTTTCGCTACGTGCTGGCGCAGGCGGGGGAAGGCGCTGAACGACGAGGGCTGATCGTGGCAGCCGAGCTCCTCGAGCCGTGCCTCAAGCGCTTTGGCCTGTCGGGCGCGGCGGTGCTGGCGCAATTCGAGGGCCGCGCGCTCGAGGGACTCAAGCTGCAGCACCCCTTCCAGGATCGCCAGGTGCCGGTCATTCTTGGCGAGCATGTGACGCTCGATGCCGGCACCGGCGCAGTACACACTGCCCCGGGACACGGCCAGGAGGATTTCGCCGTCGGGCAGCGCTACGGCCTGCCGGTGAGTAACCCCGTCGGCAACGACGGGCGCTTCCTGCCCGGCACGCCGCTCGTCGCCGGCCTCAGGGTGGATGCGGCCAACCCGGTGATCATCGATGCGCTCGCCAAGGGCGGCCGACTCCTGCACCAGGAGCCACTGCGCCACAGCTACCCGCACTGCTGGCGTCACAAGACCCCGGTCATCTTTCGCGCCACACCGCAGTGGTTCATCAGCATGGAGCGCGCCAGCCTGCGCGAACACGCGCTGCGCGACATCAAGGGCGTGCGCTGGACGCCCGCGTGGGGCGAGCAGCGCATCACCGGCATGATCGAGAGCCGCCCCGACTGGTGCATCTCGCGCCAGCGCACCTGGGGCGTGCCGATTCCGTTGTTCGTGCACAAAGAAACGGGGGAGCGGCATCCGCGCACCCAGGAGCTGATCGAAGCGGCCGCCGCCCGGGTCGAGCAGGGCGGAATCGACGCCTGGTTCGCGCTCGAGCCTGAGGAGCTCCTCGGCTCAGACGCGCAGCACTACGACAAGGTCACCGACGTCATGGACGTGTGGGCTGACTCGGGGCTGTCGTTCGAGTGCGTCGGCGCCGAGCGGCCCGAAGTGGCGGCGCCGGTGGAACTGTACCTCGAGGGCTCCGATCAGCATCGCGGCTGGTTCCACAGCTCTCTGCTCATGTCCGAGGCCCTGTACGAGCGGGCGCCGTACCGTGGCGTGCTCACCCACGGGTTCACGGTCGATGAGAAGGGCCGCAAGATGTCGAAGTCGCTCGGCAATGTCGTGGCGCCGCAGAAGGTCATGAACAGTCTCGGCGCCGATGTGCTGCGGCTGTGGGTCTCGGCGACGGACTACGCCAACGAGATGAGCGTGTCGGACGAGATCCTCAAGCGCATGGCGGACTCCTACCGCCGCATGCGCAACACCCTGCGCTTCCTGCTCGGCAATCTGCACGGCTTTGATCCGCAAGGCCACGCGCTGCCCCTCGCGCAGTTGCTGGCGCTCGATCGCTGGGTGCTGGCGCGCACCCGCAGCCTGCAGGCGGAGGTTCTCGAGGCCTATCGCAACTACACCTTTCATCAGATCTATCAGAAGGTGCACAACTTCTGCAGCGTCGACCTCGGCGGCTTCTATCTGGATGTCATCAAGGACCGCATGTACACGACGCCCGCCGCAGGGCGCGCGCGCCGCTCGGCCCAGACAGTCATGTTCCACATCGCCGAGTGCATGGTACGCTGGCTGGCGCCCATCCTGAGTTTCACCACCGAGGAGGTGTGGCGCTATCTTCCGGGCCAGCGCCGCGAGTCCGTGTTCCACGAGACCTGGCATGCCCTGCCGCAAGCGCCCGCGGACGCCATCGACTGGGACGCACTCATGCAGTTGCGCAGCGACGTCACGCGCGAGCTGGAGAAGCTGCGTGACACCGGTGCCATCGGCGCGCCGCTGGATGCCCGGGTCGAGGTGTACTGCGTGGCGGACGAGTTTGCGCGCTTCGCGGTGCTTGGCGAGGAGCTGCGTTTCCTGCTGATCACCTCGCACGCGCACGTGCACGAGGCCGCCAGCGCGCCGGCCGGGGCGGTGGCCGCCGCCAACACCGGCCGGGGCGGCGTGTGGATCGTCGTGCAGGCGAGCGCCGATCCCAAGTGCGTGCGCTGCTGGCACCGGCGGGCGGATGTCGGCTCGGACGCGCGCCACCCGCAGCTGTGCGCACGCTGCGTAAGCAACATCGAAGGTCCTGGGGAGCAGAGGAAATTCGTATGAGCGACGCGAGCAACGGCAAGGTGCCGGCGCGCCACGCGAGTGTCGGGAGCGCGGCGCGCACGCTGCCGGCGTCGGCGAGCGGTTGGCGCTGGTTGCCGCTGGCGGCGGGGATCATCGCCTCGGATCAGGCCATCAAGGCCTGGATGGTGCATCACTTTGCGCTGTTCGAGCGGGTGCATGTGTTGCGCGTGCTGGACATCATCCTCACCTACAATACCGGTGCCGCCTTCAGTTTCCTGTCCGATGCTTCGGGCTGGCAGCGCTGGCTGTTCGTGCTGCTCGCACTCGGCGTGAGCGCGGCCCTCATTGTCTGGATGCGTCGGCTGCGTGCCACGGTTCACGGCCTGCTCGCCTGCGGGCTGGCGCTCATCGTCGGCGGAGCGCTCGGCAACATGATCGACCGACTGACTCTCGGCCGGGTGGTCGACTTCGTGCACGTGCACTGGGGGCACCACTACTTTCCGGCATTCAACGTCGCCGATTCGGCCATCACCGTGGGCGCCGTGGTGCTGCTGATCGATGCATGGCTCGAGAGCCGCGCAGCCAGGCGGGTGCCCGCCTGATGCAAGTGCTGCTCGCCAACCCGCGGGGCTTCTGCGCCGGCGTCGATCGCGCCATCGACATCGTCGAACGGGCGCTCGAGCTGTTCGGTCGCCCGATCCACGTGCGCCACGAGGTTGTTCACAACCGTCACGTGGTGGAGCGCCTGCGAGCACTCGGGGCGGTGTTCGTCGATGAGCTCGCCGAGGTGCCCGAGGGCGCTACGGTGATCTTTTCGGCGCACGGCGTGTCGAACGCGGTGGAGGAGGAGGCCCGCGCCCGGCGTCTCACCGTCTTCAACGCCACCTGCCCGCTGGTGACCAAAGTGCATATGGAGGTGCAGCGCTATGCACGCGAGGGGCGCGACGTGATCCTGATAGGACACGCCGGGCACCCGGAAGTCGAGGGCACCATGGGCCGCTTCGATGGCTCCTGCGGTGGCCGCATCCACCTGGTGGAGAGCATCGCCGACGTCGGGGCGCTCGAGGTTCGCAACCCGCAGCAGCTGGCGTTCGTAACCCAGACCACGCTCTCCGTGGACGACACGGCGGGGATTGTCGCGGCGCTGCGCGGCAGATTCCCCGGACTCGCCACGCCGCGCCGCGAAGACATCTGCTATGCGACCCAGAACCGCCAGGACGCGGTCAAGAAGCTGCTCGAGCAGTGCGACGTGCTGCTGGTGGTGGGTTCGCGCACCAGTTCCAACTCCAACCGCCTGCGCGAGCTCGCCGACCGTGCCGGCGTGCCCGGTTACCTGATCGACGGGCCGGCGGATCTGCGCGCCGAATGGTTCCACGGCAAACGCGCGGTCGGGGTGACCGCCGGAGCCTCGGCGCCGGAGCTGCTCGTGCAGCAGGTGGTCGAGCACCTCGGCCGCTGGGGCGGGGAAGCGCCGCGCGAGGTCATCGGCCGTGAGGAGAGCGTGTTCTTCACGCTGCCGCGCGAGCTGCGCCGCGAGTCAGAAAAACCCGTGTAGCTGCACGAAGTACCGCCGCGAGTGCTGGGTGTCGAGCTGCGGTATGCCGTCGGAGTAGCGCACGCCGGCGCGCAGCTGCACGAACTGCACCGGCGTCAGCTCGTACAGCAGGCTCCAGCGAGTCTGTCCGTCGTGCGCCACGCGGCGGTTCGGATCCAGGTACTCTGCCGTGATCTTGAGATTGTGGCCGCGGGCGAACGCCCAGTTGGCTTCCACCAGAGCCGCAAGCATTTTCACGCCGCCGTTGGGAAGGCTGCGGTCATCGACCAGGTCGGCCTCGCCGAGCCAGGCGATGGGTCCGGTTTTCAAGCCGCCGAAGAGTCCCCAGGCGCTCTTGCTGCCGGCGGCGGCTGCATGGTTGTAGTTGGCGGCGGCACCGAGCCGCCAGGCGGCGTCGACCCAGATCAGTTGCGCGCTCGACTGCTTGCCGTTGCTCGTGCCGGCGCCGCCGGCGGTGCCGTTGCTGAGCGCGAGCTGCGTATCCCAGTGTCCCTTGAGCCAGCCGAACTCCACGCCCTGATCGGGCGTGGTCATGTTGATGCCGGTGATCTCCTTGACGAAAGCGCTCTGATCCTGCAGGCGCAGCCCAAAGGGCAGGTACATCTGTCCAGCCTTCAGATACCAGCTGTGATCGGCGGACCAGAACATCCCGAAGGCTTCGCGGTTCAGCGCACCTCCCGGCGCCACCTGCTCATCGACGTAGACCAGCAGGCGCTCGGGGATCACGCTGGCCCCGAGGTAGAGGCGCGTCTGCTCCATCTGAAACTCATCGCGCGTCTTCGTATGCGGGACCTGCTGCATCGAGGCGTCGAAGCGCAGATCCCCGCCGATCGAGAGAAAACGCGTGATCTGACCCGCCCAGGTGTCGGTGCCGGCGTCCAGATGGTGCGCCGGCAGCTGCGTCTGCGCGAATACGTCGCCGAACGCGTTGCGCAGCCCGCCGCCGGTCGGGTTGACGTGGCACTGACTGCACTTGGCTCCCTGGCTGACTGCGAGGTAGGGCTCGGCGTGGACGGAGCCGGCGAACAGACACGCGAGCGCGAGGCACCGGCAAGCGAGGCGGGTGCTCATCGTGCGGTGTCCACGGTGAATTCACCGGTGTAGTCGAGGCCGAGCGCGCGCGCGTTCACGTCGGCAAGCGCCCCGCCTCCGGTGCCGCGCAGCGTCAGCCGATAGGTCCCGGCGCCGAGCGCGGTGTGCGGGATGATCAACAGAACGCTCGGATTACCTTCCGCGAGCTTGGCTGCGATCGAGCCGGTCGGCTCCGCAGCAGCGGCGGTCAGACGCTCCAGGTGCAACGTCGTGTCATTCAGCAGCGAGGCGTCCAGCTCGTGATTGAAGGCCACCACGATCTGCGCCACCGGGCCTGCGACTCGCGACTGAGCTGGCGGTGAGGTCGCGGTGACTGCGAAGCTCGCCGCGCCAGCGCTCGCCATCGCACCGTTCGGGGCGCCGTTGGTGATCCACTGGCGGATGACGTCGATGGTGGCCTGCGGCAGGGGTGGCTCGCCCAAGGGCATCTGGGCGCCGACGATCCCCGAGCTGCCCTGGAGCTTGAGCACGAGATAGCTGCCGTCGGGAACGCCCGGTTTCACGCGCGGCAGGTTCGACGCCTCGTTGCTGGGAACGCCGACCAGCAGCGCGTAGCTGTGCGTCGCATCGAGCTGCAGCCCCTGTGGCGCGCCCGCGCCACTGTGGCAGCGCACGCAGATGGGCGTGAAGACATTGTCCTGAATGGATTGAAAATCGGCGGTGAGCGGTGGCGGCGCACCGCTTCCGGAGCCGAGCGGCTGCCCGTTCGCATCCAAACCAACACCGTTCCCGGCACAGGCCGCAAGCAGCGTAGCGCTGAGCGGCGCCACCAGGCGCGCGCCTGACACATAACACATCGCACAGCTCCACGCAGACCAAAACTGTGCCGTGAGTGCACGATGCAGGCGATGTTGGTTTCCGTTCCCGGCGATTCATTTTCCGTGCAGCGACCTAAACCGCGGCGTGCGCCATCGACACCTACCGTCGAACAGGCACAACAGGAAGTCTTCACATGCGACACATTCTGGCTCTCAAACGCGCGCGTGCAGCAGTCACGCTGTTGGTGGCAGGCGCTCTGGCGCTGATCCTCGCCGCATGCGGCGGCGGCTACGGCGGTAGTAGCGGCAGCGGATCAGGTCCCATGGGCTGCGGCGGGGCCTACGGCAATCCTTGCCCCGCTCCAAGTATCAACCTGGCATCCCCGGGAGCGACCGTGGATCGCACCGTGAAGCTCAGCGCCAGCGCGAACACCACGGGCAGCGCCTCGGTCAAGCAGGTCGACTTCATGATCGACGGCACGATCGTGGGAACGGCGACCGCCCCTCCCTTCACGGTCAACTGGGACAGCACGAGCGTCGGCGATGGCAACCACGCGTTGACTGCCAAGGTGACCGACAGTCAGGGCCAGAGCGCGACTGCGCCGGCCGTCACCATCAAAGTGGACAACAATCCGGCCTTCAGCGTCACGATGGCGCCGGCGCAGATCTTCCCCGCGCCGAGCTCCAGCGCCTCGGGAACGGCCAATCTGACCGTGAAGCTCGCGAGCGGCGCGACCAGCGGCAAGGTGACGTTGAGCGGCGTCACCGCGACCGCGGTCACCATCAACGAGGCCCTTGCGGGCGCAACCGGGGCGGGCGTGATCACGCTCGCGGCGAACGGCGGCACCGCGGGTGAGTGGGACGTCCCCGCGGGCGCGCTGCTCACCGCCGACCAGGTGACCGCGCTGTTGCAGGGCAAGCTCTACGTGATCGCGACCTCCGCCGCCAGTCCCGGCGGCGAGATCCGCGGCCAGATCACCCCCGCCAACGTCACGGTGAATTTCTCCAACCTGGCCGGCTCACAGGAGGTGCCAGCGGTCACGATCAGCGCCGCGGGAGTTGCCGCCACGACGGTGGATTCGATCGCCAACACGCTCAGCGTTCACGTCAATTCCACCGGCGTGGACGATGCGACCACGGCGGAGGTGGATACCGGGGCCGCGGGTGCAACCGGAGCGAGACTCGCCGCCCTCACCAAGGACAGCGTCCACATGGGCCACTGGTCGACGGAGCTCGCAACCATCACCGCCAGCGACGTCGGCAACTTCAACGCCAACAAGTGGTATGTGAATGTCGTGACACCTGCCGATCCGCAGGGCGCGATTCGCGGACAGATCAACGCATCGTCAACGCCGCCCGCCGCGCCAACTCTCACGCAGCTGAAGTCGAGTGCGTTCAGTGTGTGCGGCGGCTGTCACACCGGCGGCGGCAGCTCGCTCCCGGCGTCGATGGACCTGACGCCCAGCCACATCTATGCCTCGATCGTCAACGTGGCGAGCGTCGAGCAGTCGGCCCTGAAGCGTGTCAAACCGGGCGATCCGGACAACAGCTACGTCGTGCAGAAACTGCAGGGCAGCGCCGGAATCACCGGTGGCCGCATGCCCCTCGGCGGTCCGTATCTCGACCAGGCGACGATCGACCAGGTAAGGGCGTGGATCTCCGCCGGCGCGCAGAATAACTGACGGACTTCAAGACTCCCCTGTCCGGCCCGCGCTGCTGCGCGCGGGCCGGTTTTTTTATCGGCGCGTTTTTTTTATTGGCGTGCGACGCACTGCCGGTCAGCCCAGGTGGCGGAGCTGCCGGGCTCTGTCTCGAGCTTAAGCGTCCGGTTGCCGTTCCCGGCGATCCATTTTCCGCGCGCCGCCGGGAACCGCGGCACGCCCCGCCGACACTCACCAGCGAACGGGGATACCGGGAGTGTTCGCATGCAACACACGCTGCGTTTCGACCAGGCGCTGCCGACAGTGGCGCTGTTGGCGGCCGGTGCGCTCGCTGCACTGCTCACCGCATGTGGCGGGGGCTACGGCGGCGGCGGTGGCGGCGGAATGGGCTCCACGCCTTGCGGCGGAATCTACTCCGCCTGTCCCCCGCCGACCGTCACCTTGACGGCCCCGTCCTCAGGAGCGACGGTGAGTCTCGCCGTAACGCTCACGGCGACGGCGACGGCGTCGGCGGCGAACGGCCTCACGATCAGCCGGGTCGATTTCATGATCGATGGCACGGTCGTAGGCACGGCGACCGCATCTCCATACACCGTCAGCTGGAACAGCAAGACCGTGGCCAACGGCAGCCACTCGCTGACCGCCAAGGCGACCGACAGCATGAACGACACGGCGACCACGCCGGCGATCACTCTCACTGTGCAGAACACGGCCGCCATGGCCGCCACCATGGCGCCGGCGCAGATTTTCCCCGCGCCGACCTCCGGCGCTTCGGGAACGGCGAATGTCAGCGTCGAGCTGGACACAGGCGCCATCAGCGGCAAAGTAAAGTTGAGCGGCCTTGTCGCGACGGCGGTGACCGTCAACGAAGGCTTCGCAGGCGCAACCGGTGCCGCCGTGATTGCGCTCACGCCGAACGCCGCGAGCACCGGTGAATGGGACCTGCCCGCCAACGCACTGCTCAGTGCAGAGCAGGTGACTGCGCTCATGCAGGGCAAGCTCTATGCGATCGCGAGCTCCGCGGCCCATCCCAAGGGCGAGATCCGCGGCCAGCTTGTGCCCGACAACGTCATGGTGACTTTCTCCCACATGGCCGTGTCGCAGGAAACCGCGGGCCTCGGTATCGTTGCCTCCGGAGTTGCCGCCACGACCGTCGACACCAATGCCAACACCCTCACCGTCCATGTCAACTCCACCGGCGTGGATGATGCGATGGCAGCGCAGGTGGCTACCGGCGCTGTGGGCGCCAGCGCAGCGAAAATGGCCGAGCTGACCAAGGACAGCGTCAACATGGGCCACTGGTCGACGGAACTCGCCGCCATCAGCGCCGCCGAGGTCGGCAACTTCAAGGCGCGCAAGTGGCAGGTGAGCGTTGCAACGCCCGCCGAGCCTAACGGCGCGATCCGCGGGCAGATCAGCGCCGGACAGAGCAACTGACCCGACAGACCTGACTGGCACCCCTGGCCGGCCCGCGCTGCTGCGCGCGGGCCGGTCGGCAGCTTCAGACCTCGACCCGGCCGCGGTTCTGGTACAACGACTTCTTCAGCTTCCAGCGCTTGTGCGACCAGGGCCAGTCCGCCGGCGCCAAGCGGATCTGCTCCTCCACCCGGCGTGCGTAGCGCTCGGTCAGCGCGCCCGCGGGCAGGGCCTGTCCGGCGGCGGCCAGCGGCTCGAATTCCATTTCGTAGTAGCCGCGTGCGGTGCGCCGCATGGAGATGAAGAACACCGGAAAGCGCGTGACACGCGCGATTTCCTCCGCGCCGAGGTAGAACGCCGTGTCGCGATTCAGAAACCGCGTCCAGTACTTGTGCTCGCTGGTGGTCGGTTCCTGGTCGGCGACCATCGCCACGGCGCGCACCACGCCACGGCGCTTGAGGATGTCAGGCAGCAGGTCCTGTGCCGGCACCAGGCGGCTGCCGAAGCGCGTGCGCACTTTTTTCATCTCGCGCTCCGCCCAATTGTCCACCAGCGGCTTGTAGGCGGCATCGAGCGGGTAGCCGAGCTCGAGTGACAGCGCGAGCAGCATCCACTCCCAGTTGCACTGATGCGCGGCCACCAGCAGCACTGACTGGCCCTGCTCGAGCAGCGCGCGTGGCACCTCGAGGTTCACGATACGCACGCGCCGGCGGATCTCCTGCGCCGCAAATCCCGCGGACTTGATGATCTCCACCAGCATCTGTGCGAAGCCGAGGTAATAGCCGCGCATGACCGCGCGCAACTCGCGCTCGTCGAAGTCGGGAAACGCCCGGGCGAGGCTCTCGCGCACCAGGCGCTCACGGTACGGGAACACGCGAAACGCCAGCCAGCCGATACAGCCCGCGAAACCGTACAGCACGCCGAGCGGAATGCGCGCCAGGACCCGCACCCACCAGGCGAAGCGTCCCGGCGCGACCACCGGCGGGACAGAAACCTCGGTCAGCATTCCGCCTTAGTTTACCGGATGGGGTTTCGGCGACGCCGTGGCCGACGGCGGCGGCTGAGCGGTGAGCACGCGGCCGAACTTCGGCGCGAGCCACCGTTCGATGTCGTCGATGATCGTGAACGCCGCCGGCACGATGACCAGAGTCAGCGCGGTGGAGGTGATGAGACCGCCGATCACGGCGATCGCCATCGGTTGGCGGAAGGACGTGTCGCCGCCAATGCCGATGGCCACGGGCATCATGCCGGCGATCATGGCCACGGTCGTCATGACGATCGGGCGGGCGCGCTTGTGGCCGGACTCGAGGATCGCCGTCAGGCGATCCTTGCCGGCGCGCATTTCCTCGATAGCGAAGTCCACCAGCAGGATCGAGTTCTTGGCGACGATACCCATCAGCATGAGGAAGCCGATCATGGCGCCGAGTGACAGGGCGTTACCGGTGAGCATGAGCGCCAGCACCGCTCCGCCGATCGAAAGCGGCAGCGAGGACAGGATGGTGATCGGCTGCAGCACGCGCGCAAACAGCAGCACCAGCACCGCGAACACCATGAGCACACCGGTGACCATGGCGATCAGGAAGTTGGTCATCAGCTCGGCCATGTACTTGGCATCGCCGACATCGACCTGCTGCACGCCGGGTGGCAGATGCTTGAGCGCCGGCAGCTCCTTGATCCTGGCCATCGCGGTGCCGAACTTGACGTCGTTGAGGTCGGCCACGATCGAGAGGCGTCGCGCCTGGTTGTAGCGCCTGACACGCGTCGGGCCCTGGCCGAAGGTGATGTCGGCGACCGCCTTCAGCGGCACCGCACCGCCGCCGGCGGTCGGCACCGGCAGATTCTCGAGCGTCGAGAGGTCGCGGCGGGTGTCCTCGGCCAGGCTCACGCGGATCGGCACCTGGCGGTCGGCGAGTGAGAACTTGGCGCTGTTCTGATCGAGCTCGCCGAGGGTTGCGATGCGGATCGTCTCGCTCAAGGAAGCGACCGTGACGCCCAGCTGCGAGGCCAGATCCAGGTGCGGGCGAATGAGGATTTCCGGACGCGGCATGTCGCCGTCGATCCCGGCATCCCGCAGAATCGGCAGCTGACGCATCTCATCCACCAGCTTGCGCGCGGTGGCTTCAACCAGCGCCGAGTTGTCGCCGGTGATATAGAAGTTGATGTCGCGCCCGTTGCCGTTGCGGTTGAAGTGAATGCGGGAGTCCGGGACGGTGGCGAGGTCCTTGATGACCCGGTCCTCCCACTGCCGTTGCGTGACCTTGCGCTGGTTCGGCTTTACCAGCGTGATGTCCAGATTTGCGGTGCGCACTTCACCGAAATCATCGCCGCCGATGACTTCGACCACGGAGTCGACTTCAGGCTGACGGGCGATGATGCGGTAGGCGGCTGCGGACACCGCCGCGGTATCCTCGAGGCGCACACCCGGCGGCAGTTCGACGTTCAACTGGGTGAAGCTCTCGTCCGAAGCCGGGATGAACTCCGTGGGGACGATCATCAAGCCCACGATCGACAGCGCGAAGAACAACGTGCCCGCGCCCACGGTCTTCCAGCGATGGCGCGCGCTCCAGCGCAGCACGCGCTGATACCACGTCATGATCGGGCCGTCGGTGTGCGCGGCGAGCTTGTCGGACTTGAGCGTGTAGGCGGCGATCACGGGCGTGATGAGTCGCGCCACCAGCAGCGAGAAGAACACCGCCGCGGCAACCGTGAGACCGAACTGCTTGAAGTACTGCCCGGTGATGCCGCCCATGAAGCTCACCGGCAGGAATACTGCGATGATGGTGGCGGAGCAGGCCACCACTGCGAGTCCAATCTCGTCGGCGGCATCGAGCGCGGCCTGGAAGCCACTCTTGCCCATGCGCATGTGGCGCACGATGTTCTCGATCTCGACGATGGCATCGTCCACCAGCACACCCGCGACCAGCGACAGCGCCAGCAGGCTGATCGAGTTGAGCGTGAAGTCCATCCACTGCATGAACGCGAATGCCGGGAGCACCGACAGCGGGATGGCGAGCGCCGAGATCAGCGTCGCGCGCGTATCACGCAGGAACAGGAACACGACCAGCACGGCGAGGATGGACCCCTCCAGCAGCGCGCTCATGGCCGAGTGGTAGGTCCCCTTGGTGTAATCCACCGACGTGTAGACCTGCGAGACCGTGACGTGCGGATTTTCCTTCTTGATCTTGGCGAGCTCCTGCTCCACCGCGTTCAGCACGTTGACGTCGGACGTGCCCTTCGCCTTGAAGACGCTGAAGGTCGTGGCCGGCCGGCCGTTCAGGCGCGCCTTGGAGCGGATCTCGCCCACGCTGTCCCTGACGTCGGCCAGATCCGACAGGCGTGCAAAGCGCCCGCCGGGGAGCATGATTTGCGTGTCGCCGAGGGCTTTGGCGGTGCGCGCCTGCCCGAGTACCCGGATCGCCTGCTCACCGCCGCCGAGCTGTGCGCGTCCCCCGGGGGAGTCGAGATTCAGTGTGCGCAATTCCTGGTTCACTTGCGCCGCCGTGACGCCGAGTGCCTGCATGCGCGCCGGGTCGAGCTCCACGCGGATCTCACGGTTGACGCCGCCGCCGCGCGTGACCTGGGCCACGCCTGCCACGCCGAGCAGACGCTTACTGACCGTGTTGTCCACGAACCAGGACAGCTCCTCGCCCGAAAGGGCGCTCGAGCTCACCGCGTACGCGACGATATCGTTGCCGTCGATGTCGACCCGCTGGACCACGGGCTCCTGGATACCCTGGGGCAGATCCACGCGCACCTTGGCAACCGCATCGCGCACGTCGGCCACCGCGCGGTCGATGGGGGCACCGATGTTGAATTGCACCCAGACACGCGACTGGCCCTCGATGGCGAGCGAGGTGATGCTGTCGATGTTACCGATCCCCGCGACCGCGCCCTCGATCTTCTGCATGATCTGGGTCTCGACCTCCTGCGGGGAGGCACCAGGCTTATAGACCTGCACGAGTAGCAGAGGGAAGGCGACGTCCGGGTTGAGCGT
>DASWUP010000288.1:0-13832 GCA_036401635.1 Steroidobacteraceae bacterium | reverse complement strand
ATCGTCGCGGGCGAGCATTCCGGGGATCAGCTGGGAGCGGCACTGATTGCGGCGCTGCGCGAACGCGTACCGCACCTCAGCTGCTTCGGAGTCGCGGGCCCTAAGATGATCGCGGCCGGCTGCGAGGCCTGGTGGGGCGCCGATCAGCTCGCGGTCATGGGTCTCTCCGAGGTGCTGCGGCACCTGCCGCGCCTGCTGCGCCTGCGCGCCACGCTGCTCCGGCGTCTGCGCGCCGCGCGCCCGGATATCTTCATCGGCATCGACGCGCCGGAGTTCAATCTGCGGCTCGCGCGGCAGCTCAAGGGCGCCGGCATCCGCACCGTGCAGTACGTCAGTCCCCAGGTGTGGGCGTGGCGGCAAGGGCGGGTGCGCACCATCGGCGCCGCCTGCGACCTGGTGTTGTGTCTGCTGCCGTTCGAGGCGAAGTTCTACGCGCAGCACGGGGTGGCGGCGGTGTTCGTCGGGCATCCGCTGGCGGATCAGATTCCTCTCGATGTCGATCGCGACGCCGCGCGGCGCGCGCTCGACATCGACGCCGCAGCTCCTTTGGTGGCGCTGCTGCCCGGCAGCCGCCTCGGGGAGGTCGCGCGGCTCGCGGCGCCGTTCGCCGCGGCCGCCGCCCACATCGCGGCGCGCCGGAGCGAGTATCGCTTCATTGCACCCATGGCGTCCCCCGAGGTGCGTGAAGTCTTTGAGAAGCAAATCGCGCAACTGCCCGCTGCGCTTGCGATTCGTGTGCTCGACGGACAGGCGCAGCGGGCGCTGGCGGCGGCGGATGCGGCCATCGTCGCTTCCGGAACTGCAACCCTGGAGGCGCTGCTGACCGGGCGGCCCATGGTGGTCGCGTACCGCGTGAGCGCGGTCACGGCCTTCCTGCTGCGGACCATGGGGCTGGTGAAGGTGCGATACTTTTCTCAACCGAACCTGCTCGCTGGCCGGCGCCTGGTGCCGGAGTTCTTTCAGGAGCAGGTGAGCGGTGCGGCGCTCGGCGATGCGCTGCTGCACGAACTTGAGGATCGTGGACACGTACGTGAGCTGCTGGAAGAATTCGCCGCCGTACATCGCACGCTGCGCCGCGGCGGGGCCGCGCGGGCGGCGGAGGCGATTCTCGAGTGCGCCGGGCGCGCGGTGAGCGCCGGAGGGCGATGATGCGCACGGGTGAGATGATGCCGGTGCTCAAGTGGCGCGAGCCTGCGCGCGTGGCCGGCGTCGATGAGGCCGGCCGCGGGCCGCTCGCCGGCCCGGTGGTGGCGGCGGCGGTCATCCTGCACCCGCGGCGGCGCATCCGCGGACTCGCGGACTCGAAGGTCCTCTCACCGAAGCAACGCGCGCGGCTCGCGCCCATCATCCGTGCGCGCGCCCTGGCGTGGGCGATCGGCTGGGCCGATCGCGACGAGATCGATTGCCTGAACATACTCGAGGCCACGCTGCTTGCCATGCGGCGCGCGCTGCTCGCGCTGCCGGTGTGTCCGACTCACGTGCAGGTCGACGGCAACCGCTGTCCGTGCATCGCGGATCTGCCGCTCTCGTGCACGCTCGAGGCGATTGTGGCGGGCGATGCGCGCGTGGCCGCCATCAGCGCCGCTTCGATCCTGGCGAAGGTGCATCGCGATGCCATGATGGAGGCGCTGGATGCGTGCTATCCGGGTTTCGAGCTGGCCGCACACAAGGGGTACGGCACGCCCGCGCACCTGACTGCCCTGCAGAGGCGGGAGCCCTCGCCGCTGCACCGCCGCTCGTTCAGTCCGCTGCGCCAGGACGGGGAACCCTTGACAGTTTCCGGGCTCGAGCCTTAAGTCCGCGCCAATGTCACAGGGATTCGTCCATCTTCGGCTGCACACCGAATACTCCCTCAGCGACAGCGTGGTGCGAGTGCCGGAGCTCATCGCGGCGGTGGCCGCCGCCGGCATGCCGGCGGTGGCGGTGACCGACCAGGGCAATCTCTTCGCGATGGTGAAGTTCTATCGCGAAGCTTTCAAGGCGGGTGTCAAGCCGCTCATCGGGGTCGACCTGCTGGTGCGCGAGGAGGGCGAGCGGCAGCAGCCGACGCGTCTCACACTGCTGTGCCAGTCGCCAAGCGGTTACCGCAACCTGGCGCGGCTCGTCAGCCGCGCCTACCTCGAGGGGCAGGAGCACGGTACCCCGCGCATCGAACACGACTGGCTGTCGGTCACTGATCTTGAGGGCCTGATCGGCCTGTCCGGCGCAACCGAGGGCGACATCGGCCGCGCACTGGTCAACGCCCGCGAGCGCGACGCCGAGCGCGCGCTCGATGCGTGGCTGCAGTTGTTTCCCGGGCGCTTCTACCTCGAGCTGCAGCGCCTCGGGCGGCCCTTTGAGGAAACCTACATTGCCGGCGCGATCGCGCTTGCCGCGCGCCGCGGCGCCCCGGTAGTGGCCACCAACGACGTGCGGTTCCTCAAACCCGAACAGTTCGAATCACACGAGGCGCGCGTCTGCATTCACGACGGCGCGCTGCTCGCGGATTCCGCTCGGGTGCGTCGCTACTCGCGCCAGCAGTACCTGCGCACGCCGCAGGAGATGGCGGCGCTGTTCGCCGATGTGCCCGAGGCGCTGGCGAACTCCGTGGAGATCGCGCGCCGCTGCAGCCTGACGCTGACACTCGGGGAGGTGCGCCTGCCGCAATATCCGCTGCCCGCAGGCGTAAGCACCGAGGAATTCCTGCGCGCGGAAGCGGCGCGCGGACTGGCCCAGCGCTTCACGGCGGGCGGCGGGGCGCCGCCGGCCTACAGCGAGCGCCTGGGCCGCGAGCTGGAAGTCATTTGCCAGATGGGCTTCGCGGGTTACTTTCTCATCGTCGCCGATTTCATCCGCTGGGCGCGCGAGCACGGCGTGCCGGTGGGTCCGGGCCGCGGCTCCGGGGCGGGCTCGCTCGTGGCCTACAGCCTGAGGATCACCGACCTCGATCCGCTCAGGTACGACCTGTTGTTCGAGCGCTTCCTGAATCCCGAGCGCGTCTCGCTGCCGGATTTCGACATCGACTTCTGCATGGACGGGCGCGATAAGGTCATCGATTACGTCGCACACAAGTACGGGCGCGAGCGCGTGTCGCAGATCATCACCTACGGCACCATGTCCGCGAAGGCCGTGGTGCGCGACGTCGGGCGCGTGCTCGGCATGGCCTATGGTTATGTAGACCGCATCGCCAAGCTCATTCCCTTCGAGCTCGGCATCACGCTCGATGGCGCGCTCGAGAAGGAGCCGGAGCTCAAACGCCTGTACCAGGGGGAGGACGAGGTCAGAAACCTCATCGACCTCGCGCGCTCGCTCGAAGGTCTGACACGCAACGCCGGCATGCACGCCGGAGGCGTGGTGATCGCCCCGTCGGTGCTGACCGACTTCGCGCCGCTGTACCGCGACGCCTCCGGGGGCAACGTCGTCACCCAGTTCGACAAGGACGATGTCGAGGCCGCCGGGCTGGTGAAGTTCGACTTCCTCGGGCTGCGCACGCTCACCATCATCGAGCGCGCCGTAGCGCTCATCAACCGCGAGCGGCCACCCGAGGCGTCAGCGCTCGCGGTGAGCGCGCTGCCCATGGACGATGTGCCCACCTACGCGTTGCTGAAGTCCTGCCGCACCACGGCGGTGTTCCAGCTCGAGTCGCGCGGCATGAAGGATCTGATTCGCCGGCTGCAACCGGATTGCTTCGAGGACATCATCGCGCTGGTCGCGCTGTTCCGGCCCGGGCCGCTGCAGTCGGGCATGGTGGACGATTTCATTAACCGCAAGCACGGCCGCAGCGACGGCGCGATCGATTACCTGCATCCGGCCCTCGAGCCGATCCTCAAGCCCACCTACGGAGTGATCCTTTACCAGGAGCAGGTGATGCAGATCGCGCAGGTGCTGGCGGGCTATACGCTCGGCGGCGCCGACCTGCTGCGGCGCGCGATGGGCAAGAAGAGCCCCGAAGAGATGGCGCAGCAGCGCTCGGTGTTCGTCAGCGGCGCGGTGGCGCGCGGGGTGCGCGAGCAGGTCGCGGTGCACATTTTCGACCTGATGGAGAAGTTCGCCGGCTATGGTTTTAACAAATCGCATTCGGCCGCCTACGCGCTGTTGGCCTACCAGACGGCCTACCTGAAGGCGCACTACCCGGCGGCGTTCATGGCGGCCGTGCTGTCGGCCGACATGGATCACACCGACAAGGTGGTGACGCTCATCAAGGAATGCACCGACCTGGGCCTGACGGTGCTGCCGCCGGATGTCAACGCTTCGCGCTACGAGTTCGCCGCCTGCGGCGAGCGCAGCATCCGTTATGGTCTGGGCGCGGTACGTGGCGTGGGCCAGGGGGCGGTCGAGGCGCTGATCGCAGAGCGCGCCGCGCGCGGCGCGTACTCGGCACTGGAGGATTTGTGCCGCCGGCTGGACCTGCAGAAGGTCAACCGGCGCGCGCTGGAAGCGCTGTTGCGCTCCGGCAGCCTGGACGGCCTGGGTGCCAACCGCGCGACCCTCATGGACCGCCTGGCAGGCGCTATGCAGCTCGGCGACCAGAACACCCGCGCCCACGCGGCGGGGCAGAACGATCTGTTCGGGCTCGCGAGCGCGGAGCGCGCCAGCGCCGCGCACCAGCGGCGCGACACGGAGCTGCCGGAGTGGAGCGAGGCGGTGCGCCTGACGGGGGAGCGCGAAACGCTGGGGCTGTATCTCACCGGCCATCCGCTCGCGCGTTTCGAGTCGAGTCTGGCGCGCTTCGCATCTCACCGCATCGGCGACCTGGTGAGCGACCGGCCGGTCGCCGGGCTCGAGAGCGGGCGCTTCGGGGCCGGCAAGGCGGTGACGGTGGCGGGGCTCATCGATGAGGTGAAGAAGCGCGGGCCGCGTGTGATCCTGACACTCGATGACCGTACCGGACGCATCGAGGCGCTGCTGTTCGAGGAGACCTATCAGAAGCACCGCGATCTGATCAGCAAGGACGCGCTGGTGTTGGTCGAGGGACTGTTGCGCTTCGATGAGTTCAGCGACGCCTGGCGGCTGGCCGCGCGGCGCATCAGCGAGCTCGACACGGTGTGTGAGCAGGAAGCGCGGCGCCTGGTGATCCGCTGCACGCCGGGCGAGGCTGCCGTTTTGTGCGAGCGCCTGGCCGCCATCCTCACGCCGTGGCGTCCGGGGCCGTGCCCGATCACCATCGAATACGCAGGCGCGACGGTGAGCGGCGCGCTGAACCTCGGTGAGGAGTGGACGGTGCGCGCCAGCCGCGAGTTGCTCGAGCAGCTCGAAGGCCTGCTCGGGCGCGCTGCCGTGCAGGTCGTTTACGGGCCGCCACCGGCGAGCTCGGGCACATCATTCTATGCCGACGGCCGGTGAGTTAGGGTAGGCTTGGCACGCATGGCCGTCGCGTTCCTCGACTTCGAACAACCGATCGCCGAGCTCGAAGCCAAGATCGAAGAGCTCAAGCACGTGACTTCGGAATCCGAAGTCAACATTCAGGACGAGATCGGCCGGCTGCAGGCCAAGAGCCGGCAGCTCACGATGAGCATCTTCGCCAACCTCACCCCCTGGCAGATCACGCAACTCGCGCGCCATCCGCACCGGCCCTACACGCTCGATTACATCAACGCCATCTGCGAGGAATTCAACGAACTGCACGGTGATCGCATGTACGCCGACGACGGTGCGATCGTCGGCGGGCTGGCGCGCATCGAGGAGCGCGCGCTCATGGTCATCGGCCACCAGAAAGGCCGTGACACCAAGGAGCGCGTACGCCGCAACTACGGCATGCCAAAGCCGGAAGGCTATCGCAAGGCGCTGCGGCTCATGCGTCTCGCCGAGCGTTTCGGGCTGCCGCTGGTGACGCTCATCGATACCCAGGGCGCATATCCGGGCGTCGGCGCCGAAGAGCGTGGCCAGAGCGAGGCCATTGCCCGCAATCTCTTCGAGATGTCGGTGCTGCGCATTCCCATCGTGACCGTGGTGACCGGCGAGGGCGGATCCGGCGGCGCGCTCGGCATCGGCGTGTGCGATCGCCTGCTGATGCTCCAGTACAGCACCTACTCGGTCATCTCGCCCGAGGGCTGCGCCTCGATCCTGTGGAAGAGCCAGGACAAAAAGGAAGTGGCAGCGGATGCGCTGAATCTCACCGCCGACCGGCTGCTGAAGCTGGGGCTGGTGGACGAGCTCATCGAGGAGCCCCTCGGCGGTGCGCATCGCGATGCCGCGGCGAGCGCCGCGAGTCTCAAGGCCGCGCTGATCCGTCACCTGGATGAGCTCGACGCCGTGCCGCGGGATCAGCTGCGCACCGCGCGCGCCGCCAAGATCGCCTCCTTCGGCGTGTTTTCCGAAACCGCGGCGTAGAGCGCGTGCCACGCGCGCTGCGCCGCGGGACTCCTGGGTTTGGCCCGCGCTCTCTCAGCCGGCGCCTCGCACAGCTGCTACCCGGCTTTCCCGAGGTCGCCGTGTGCGTCGAGTTCAGCGGCGGCGCCGACTCCACCGCCTTGCTTGCGGCGCTGGCGCGCCTCAAGCGCCCGCCGCTAAAGCTGCGCGCCCTGCACGTCGATCACCGGCTGCATCCGCACTCCTCGAGCTGGAGCGCGCACTGCCGGCGCCTGGCGCATGCGCTTGATGTGCCGCTCGAAGTGCGCACCGCGAGCATCGTACGCGCGCGCGGCGAGTCGCTCGAAGCCGCCGCGCGCGCCACGCGCTACCGGCTGTTGGCCGCAGCGCTCGGGCAGGACGAAGCGCTGCTGACGGCGCACCATGAGGACGATCAGCTCGAGACCGTGCTGCTGCAGCTGCTGCGCGGCGCGGGTCTCGCCGGCATCGCCGCCATGCCGGCGAAGGCGTGCTTTGCACGCGGCGCTCTGGTGCGGCCGCTCCTGTCCTGGTCGCACGCGGCGCTCACCGCCTGGGTGCGCTCGCAGGGGCTGGGGTGGATCGAGGACCCGGGTAATTCCGAGCTGCGTCTGGATCGCAACTACCTGCGCTCGCGCGTGCTGCCGGTGATCCGCGAGCGCTGGCCCTCGGCCGCGCTCACCGTTACCCGCACGGCCCAGCATGCCGCGGAGGCGCAGCGGCTGCTCGACGCCCTGGGTGCCGCCGACGCCGCGCGCGCAAGCTTTGGCGCGATGCTGTCGGCGAAGCTGCTGCGCACCCTGTCGCCCGAGCGGCGCCGCAATGCGCTGCGGTTCTGGATCACGAACGCGGGTCACCTCGCACCGCCCGCCAGGCGACTGGAGGAGATTGCCGGTCCCTTGCTTGCGGCGCGCGCCGATGCGCAGCCCCTGGTGAGGTGGGAGGGCGCACTCGTGCAGCGCCACGCGGACTTGCTGTCACTGCGCGCCCCTTCAGGGGCCGCCGGCGTGCCCGCTGCGCTCGCGCGCGGCAGCGCCCGCTCGCGCCGTCCCGCGGCACCGCCCGCCGTGCCGCCGGCCGCGTCGGCGCCCCGCCTCGACGGGTTCAGCTGGCAGTGGCACAGGCGCAGGACCTGTGTGCTGCCCGCTGCCGGCGGAACGCTCACGCTGAAGCGCGACGCGCGCGGACCTGTGGACTTGGACGCACTCCCTGCCACGCTGACCATCCGGGCTCGCGCGGGCGGAGAGCGCCTGCGTCCGGTGCGGGGAGGGCCGCGGCGCGCGCTCAAGAGCCTGCTGCAGGAAGCACGCGTGCCGATCAGGGAGCGCGCGCGACTGCCGTTGATGTTCGCCAGTGAAAAGCTGATTGCGGTCGCCGGCCTGTGGCTCGATGAGTCGGTGCAGGCGAGCGCTGCGAGCCGCCGGCGCGCTCGCCTGATCTGGAGCGCGGCGGGCTGATCGAAGTCGCCCCACCCCAAGGCGGGCAGATGTGTTAACCTGCCGGCCCGTCGTCGTTGCGCCTATGTTTGTGGCAGCGACCTCGTGCGACGGGAACTCCCTGACTTACATATGACGCGTTTTGTATTCGTCACCGGTGGCGTTGTGTCCTCGTTGGGCAAGGGGATCGCTTCGGCCTCGCTCGGCGCGATTCTCGAGGCCCGCGGCCTCAAGGTCGCGATGGTCAAGCTCGATCCGTACATCAACGTAGACCCGGGCACCATGAGCCCGTTTCAGCACGGCGAGGTGTTCGTCACCCAGGACGGCACCGAAACGGACCTGGACCTCGGCCATTACGAGCGTTTCGTGCGCACCACAACGGGGCGCAACAGCAATTTCACCACCGGGCGCATCTACGAACGCGTCATCGCCAAGGAGCGCCGCGGTGATTACCTGGGCGCGACGGTGCAGGTCATCCCGCACATCACCGATGAGATCAAGCGCAGCATCAAGCTGGGCGCTGACGGTTCGGACGTCTGCATGGTCGAGATTGGCGGCACCGTCGGTGACATCGAGTCGCTGCCGTTCCTGGAGGCCATCCGCCAGCTCGGCGTCGAGCTCGGCCGCAACAACTGCGTGTACATACACCTGACGCTGGTGCCGGTAGTGGGTGGCTCGGGTGAGATCAAGACCAAGCCGACGCAGCACTCGGTGAAGGAGCTGCGCGGCATCGGCATCCAGCCGGACGTGCTGCTGTGCCGCTGCAGGCATCCCCTGCCCGAGGAGCAGCGGCGCAAGATCGCTCTGTTCACCAATGTGGAAGAGCGGGCGGTGATTTCCGCGGTCGACGCGGACGATATCTACAAGATCCCGATGCTGCTGCACGAGCAGGGGCTCGATGACATCGTCGTCGACAAGCTGCGCCTGGAGGTGCCGCCCACCGATCTGGCCGAGTGGCGCCAAGTCGTGAGCGGCAGGGCCAATCCCGACGGCCAGGTCGACATCGCCATGGTCGGCAAGTACGTGCAGATCCGCGATTCCTATCTGTCGCTGCACGAGGCTTTGATGCACGGCGGGTTGAAGAGCCGCACGCGCGTCAATATCCACTACCTCGAATCCACCGATGTCGAGCAGCGCGGCACCCACCTGCTCAAGGGCGTGGACGCGATCCTCGTGCCCGGGGGCTTCGGCGAGCGCGGCATCGAGGGGAAGATCCAGGCGGTGCGCTATGCGCGCGAGCACGGCGTGCCGTACCTGGGGATCTGCCTCGGCATGCAGGTGGCGATCGTGGAATTTGGCCGCCACGTGCAGGGGCTTGCCGATGCCAACAGTACCGAGTTCAACCCTGCCACCCCGCACCCGGTAATCGCGCTCATCAGCGAGTGGCAGGACCAGGTACGCGGCGCGCAAACGCGCGACGAGGCCTGCGCCAAGGGCGGCACCATGCGCCTGGGAGCCCAGGAGGTGCTGCTCGGGGCCGGCACGCGAGCGCGTGAGATCTTCGCCCGCGACGCGATCGTCGAGCGTCATCGGCACCGCTACGAATTCAACAACAACTATCTCGACCGCTACCGCCAGTCGGGCATGCGCTTCTCTGGATTCTCGCGTGATGGACTGGTGGAGGTGATCGAGCTACCCAACCATCCATGGTTCCTCGCGACGCAGTTCCACCCGGAGTTCACCTCCAACCCGCGCGACGGGCATCCGCTGTTCACCGGGTTCATCCGTGCGGCGCGCGCGCAGCGCGCGTCCCAGCTGCCGCAGGCGGCGGGCGCCTGAGCCGGCGGTACAACCGCGCATGCAGCTGACCGGACATGAAGTCGGGAGCGGGCGGCCGCTGTTCCTGATCGCTGGCCCGTGCGTCATCGAGGGCGCGATGCTCACCCAGGAGATCGCCGGCCGGCTGAAGGAGATCACCGCCCGGCTCGGCATCCCCTTCATCTTCAAGGCCTCCTACGACAAGGCCAACCGCTCATCCGGCGCCAGTTTCCGCGGGCCCGGGATCGAAGCGGGTCTTAAGGTTCTCGACGACGTGCGCCGCGCGGTCGGCGTAGCGGTGCTGACCGACGTTCACGAGGACACCCCGCTTGCGGAAGTGGCCGCGGTCGTCGACGTGCTGCAGACGCCGGCGTTCCTGTGCCGCCAGACGAACTTCATCGTCAACGCCGCCTCACAGGGCAAGCCCGTCAATATCAAGAAGGGGCAGTTCCTCTCGCCGTGGGAGATGCAGAACGTCGTCGACAAGGCGCGCTCGAGCGGCAATGAGGCGATCCTGGTGTGCGAACGCGGCTTCTCGTTCGGCTACAACAACCTGGTGTCCGACATGCGCTCGCTGTCGATCCTGCGCGCGACCGGGTGCCCGGTGGTGTTCGACGCCACGCACTCGGTGCAGCTGCCCGGCGGCCAGGGCTCATCCTCCGGGGGCCAGCGCGAGTTCATTCCGGTGCTGGCGCGTGCGGCGGTTGCCGCAGGGGTGGCGGGACTGTTCATGGAGACGCACCCGACGCCGGAGAAGGCGCTGTCGGATGGTCCCAACGCCTGGCCGCTCGCCCGCATGGAGCCGCTCCTCGCCACGCTGTGCGAGCTCGACCGGGCGGTGAAAAAAGTCCCCTTCGAGGAATCGCTGCTCTAAGGAAGTCTAAGCCAATGAGCCGAATTACCGATATCCGCGGACGCGAGATCATCGACTCGCGCGGCAACCCCACCGTCGAAGCCGACGTGATCCTCGACAGCGGCGTGCTCGGCCGCGCGGCGGTCCCCTCGGGGGCCTCGACCGGCACGCGCGAGGCGGTGGAGCTGCGCGACGGGGACAGCAAGCGCTATGGCGGCAAGGGCGTGCTCAAGGCGGTGGAGCACGTGAACACGGTGCTGAAGCCGGCGCTCGTGGGCCGGGATCCGCGCGATCAGGCGCGGATCGACAAGCAGATGATCGAGCTCGATGGCACGGACAACAAGAGCCGACTCGGCGCCAACGCCATCCTCGGCGTGTCGCTCGCCAACGCGCACGCGGCGGCGAACGGTGCGCGCCTGCCGCTGTACCGCTACCTCGGGCAGCTGATCGGCGGCGCCCGCGAGCCGCTCATGCCGGTGCCGATGATGAACATCGTCAACGGCGGCGCACACGCCAACAACAGCCTCGACATCCAGGAGTTCATGATCCTTCCCGTCGGCGCGCCGAGCTTCCGCGAGGCGCTGCGCTACGGCGCCGAAGTGTTCCACACCCTGAAGAAGCTGCTCGCCGCACGGGGCCTTTCGACCACCGTAGGGGATGAGGGCGGCTTTGCGCCGAATCTCGAGTCGAACGAGGCGGCGCTGCAGATCATCCTGCAGGCCATCGAGAAGTCAGGCTACCGGCCGGGGACCGATGTGTACCTGGGGCTGGACGTGGCGAGCTCCGAGTTCTTCAAGAACGGCAGCTATGAGCTCGAGTCCGAGCAGCGGCGCTTTTCAGCCGCTGAATTCACCGGCTACCTGGCAGATCTCGCGCAGCGCTACCCGATCATCAGCATCGAGGATGGCATGAGCGAGGCCGACTGGGACGGCTGGTCGCAGCTGACGCGCGTGCTGGGGCAGGAGATCCAGCTGGTCGGCGACGATGTGTTCGTGACCAACACCAAGATCCTGAAGGAAGCGATCGAGCGGCGCATCGCCAACGCCATTCTCATCAAGCCGAACCAGATCGGGACGCTGACCGAAACGCTCGCGGCCATCGACATGGCCGACAAGGCGCACTACGCCTCGGTGGTGTCGCATCGTTCCGGGGAGACCGAGGACAGCACCATCGCCGACCTCGCGGTCGCGAGCGCCGCCTCGCAGATCAAGACCGGCTCGCTGTCGCGCTCGGATCGCACCGCCAAGTACAACCAGCTGTTGCGCATCGAAGCCGAGCTCGGCCGGGTGCGTTATGCGGGCCGGGAGGCGTTTCCGGTCAGGATCTGAGTGCGCGCTGCTGTGCGTCCCGGGCGGTTTCGGCACTGCCGCCGCCATGGAGGATCGCCATTACCTGGAGGCGCTGCGCCGCCTGGCCTCAGAAGCGCGCTACAGCAGCTTCGTGTGCACCGGATCGCTTCTGCTCGGCGCCGCAGGCCCGGCGAAGCCGCGCGGGTGAACTGAACGCTTCGCGCATGGCGCGCCGTCTGCTACCCTCTCCGGCTCATGAAGTGGCTCGCCGCTACACTGGCTGTCGCCGTTATCCTGCTGCAATACCGGGTGTGGGTCTCCGAGAACGGTGTTCGCGAGGTCGAAGGTCTGCAGCACGCGGTCGCGACGCAGCGCACCGACAACGAGCGCCTCGCCGAACGCAACCGGCAACTCGCCGCCGAGGTGCGTGACCTCAAGACGGGCATGGACGCGCTCGAAGAACGCGCCCGCAGCGATCTGGGCATGATCGCCCGCAACGAGACGTTCTACCAGGTGGTTCCCCCCCGGTCGGCCGACACCAATCACCCGCCGACCCGCACTGCAGCGGCTCGCTGAACTCCTAAGGTCCTTCCCTGATGCGTTACTGGCTCGTCATGCCGGCCGCGGGCACAGGGCGCCGCTTCGGCGCGGACCGGCCCAAGCAATACGCACTCCTCGAAGCACGCACGGTGATCGAATGGGCGCTCGCGCCGTTTCTCACCGATCCGCGCTGTGCGCATATTGTCGTGGCGCTGGCGCAGGACGATGCGGCTTGGCCGCAGGTGGCGGCGCGCCTGGGCGCCCCCGGCACCGCCGTCACGGCTGTGGCGGGCGGTGAGCGGCGCAGCCAGTCGGTGCGCCTCGCGCTCGCGGCGCTCGAGCGACGGGCGGGGCCCGATGAGTGGGTGCTGGTGCATGATGCCGCGCGGCCGTGCCTTGGCGCGCCCGATCTCGAGCGCCTCCTCGGGCGGCTCGGCACGCACCCGGTCGGAGGGCTGCTCGCCGTCCCGGCGACCGATACCCTGAAGCGCGCGCAGGATGGTGAACGTAACGGTTCAGGGGTTGCGCACACGGTGGAGCGCTCGGGTCTGTGGCGGGCGCTGACCCCGCAGATGTTCCGCTACGGACAGCTGTGTACGGCGCTCGATCGGGCGCACGCCACCGGGCGCTTCCCCAGCGATGAAGCGCAGGCGCTCGAGTGGCTGGGCGAACACCCGGTGCTCATCGAAGGGGCGGCGACTAATCTGAAGATCACCAGCGCCGAGGATCTGGTGCTGGCCGCGGCGGTGCTGCGAGCGCGGCACGGTTAAGCCTCGCTGAGGGCGGCTCATGAGAATCGGCTCAGGAATCGACGTACATGCCTTTGGCCCAGGTGAGTTCATCATGCTCGGCGGGGTGCGCATTGCGCACACGCACGGGGTAGTGGCGCATTCGGACGGGGACGTGGTGCTGCATGCGCTGTGCGATGCGCTGCTGGGGGCTGCGGGCCTGGGCGACATCGGTCAGCATTTCAAGGACAGCGACCCGCAGTGGCGAGGCGCCGACAGCCGCCGCTTCGTCGTGAGCGTGCTGGCGCTGCTGCGGGCGCGGCGCCTGACGGTCGACAACGTCGACCTTACGGTGCTCGCGCAGGCACCGAAGATCGAGCCGCATCGCGACGCCATGCGGCGCCAGATCGCGCAGCTGCTGGAAGTCGACGAGCAGCGCGTCAACATCAAGGCGACGACCACCGAGGGCCTGGGGTTCCTCGGCCGCGCGGAGGGTATTGCGGCACAGGCGGTGGTACTGCTGAGCGGCGGCTGACGCGCCATCAGGTTGTCGATCGTCTTCCTCGCTATGTATTTTCCTCGCGCTGCCGGCGTTCCTTCGAGCTAGTCATGAACGTCAAAAGAACCCTGCACGAGCACCTCGTGGAACGAAGACGCCAGCGTGTTAACGGTGAGCACGGCGGTAGCCAGCTCCATCGCTTTGGTGAAGTGGCACTTCAACTGCTCGACCGCAAATGTGCTCCGGATGGTCGCCCGCGGGGAGCGTGTGCGCATCAGGCTTGTCACATAGATGGGTCGCCGTGAACTTCCTTTTTGTGCGACGGCTGCAGCCGAGAACAGGCAGGCCGCGCCGGCCAGAGCAAACAGAGGGTAGAATCGACCCACCGCAGTCTCCCCGTTCGAATTGTTGTGGGACATCGTC
>DASWUP010000287.1:0-4167 GCA_036401635.1 Steroidobacteraceae bacterium | reverse complement strand
CAGCGCGCAGTTCGCGGACCTCAAACACCACGGGGTGTTTCGCGAGGACGTCGAGTTCACCGACGGTCGCGTGCGTGCCCGGGGCGGGGAGTGGATTGCGGCCGATCTCGCCGATCCGCTGAGCCGTGCGCGCCTGGCGGCCGAGTGCTTGGGAAGCGAGCTGCGCAACGGCCAGGTGCTGCATGCCGGATTCTTCCTGGGTCCGCGGGGATTCTATGCGGCGTTGCGCGAGCTGTCCGAGAGCGAGCGGGCACAGTTCGGCATGCGCGGCGTGGCCTTCGTCAACCAGCTGTACGGCGCCGACCAGGAGCTGCGTATCCTGCAGCGGCGCGCCGCACGCTGCATCAACACCACCATGATGGTCACGCTGCTCGGAGCTGCGGTCTCCGACGGGCTCGACAACGGCCTGGTGGTGAGCGGCGTCGGCGGCCAATACAACTTCGTCGCCATGGCGCACGCGCTGCCGGGCGCGCGCTCGATCCTGTGCGTACGCGCCACGCGCACGCGCCACGGCCACACCACTTCAAACATCATCTGGAACTACGGGCACGAGACCATTCCGCGGCATCTGCGCGATATCGTGGTCACCGAGTATGGCATCGCGGATCTGCGTGGCCGCACCGAGGAGGAGATCATCACCGCGCTGCTCAACGTCGCCGACTCGCGTTTTCAGGATGCGCTGCTGTCACGCGCCAAGGCGGCGGGCAAGCTGCGCGCCGACTACCGCATCCCGGATGCGTTCCGCAACAACCTGCCGCAGCGCCTGATGCTCGCCTGGCGCGCTCACCGCCAGCAGGGGTACTTCGGCGAGTACCCCTTCGGCACCGATCTGGCGGCGGAGGAGATTGCCCTCGCGCGGGCGCTGAAGTTTCTCGACGGGCGCAGCGCTAGCGCCTGGGCGCGCCTGAAGACCGCGGCGGCGGCACTTGCCGTGACACCCGCGAGCCAGCATGCTGCCGCGCTCAGGCGCATGGGCCTCGATCAGCCGCGGGACTTGAGCGAGCGGCTGCTGCGGCGCCTGCTCGTTTTCGCGCTCAACGCCAGCGCCTGATGCACGCGCGCTGTGTCTAGCGCCTGCGCGCCGGACGCCGGCCGCTTGGCGGCGCACGCCGCCGTCGCGCCGGGGCCGCGCGCGCACTTGCGCGCGCGGCTGATTCCCTGCCTGCGGCCCGCGCGGGCTTGCGCGGCGCGGAACCCTTGGCGGCCGGGCGGCGTGTGCTGCGTGGCTTGCGTTGCGCGCTTGCCGGCTTGCGGCGTTTGCTGGCCGCCTGGCGCCGCGGCGCGCTGGCTGCGGGCGCGGGCCTGCGCGCAGTGCTGCCTGCGGCACTGGCACCGTCCGTGCCGCGCAACTGCTCGAGGATCGCCGGGTTCTCGAGCGTGGACACGTCCTGCGTGATCTCCTCGCCGCGCGCCACCGCTTTCAGCAGCCGCCGCATGATCTTGCCCGAGCGGGTCTTGGGCAGATTGTCGGCGAAGCGGATCTCGTCGGGCTTGGCGATCGGCCCGAGCTGCTCGCCCACCCAGTCGCGCAGCTCCTTCACCAGCGCGCTGGTGTCGCCGCTCGGGCGCTGGCCGCGGCACACCACGTAGGCGAACACCGACTCGCCCTTGATGTCATGGGGCTTGCCGACCACGGCAGCCTCCGCCACACGCGCATGCGCCACCAGCGCCGACTCGATTTCCATCGTGCCGAGGCGATGCCCGGAGACCTTCAGCACGTCATCGATACGTCCCATGATCCAGAAATAGCCGTCCTTGTCGCGATGCGCGCTGTCGCCCGCCACGTAGTAGCGGTTGTCGAACTTCTCCCAGTAGCCGGCGATATAGCGCTCGTTGTTGCGCCAGATGGTGCGCAGCATCGACGGCCAGGGCTTTTTGATGACCAGGTAGCCACCGGCGTCGGCGCGTTTCACGCTCGCGCCTTGATCGTCGACGATGTCGGCATCGATCCCCGGCAGCGGCTGCGTGCACGAGCCGGGCTTGGTCGCGGTCGCCCCCGGGAGCGGTGAGATGAGGATCGCGCCGGTCTCGGTCTGCCACCAGGTATCGACGATCGGGCAGCGCGCCTGGCCGATCACCCGGTGATACCACATCCAGGCCTCCGGATTGATCGGCTCACCGACGCTGCCGAGGAGGCGCAGTTTCGACAGATCGTACTTCGCCGGCACCGCATCACCGAGCTTCATGAGCGCGCGGATCGCGGTGGGCGCGGTGTAGAACACGGTCACCCCGTGCGTCTGGCAGTTCTTCCAGAAGCGTCCGCCGTCCGGATACATCGGGCCGCCTTCGTACAGCAGGATGGTCGCGCCGAGCGCCAGCGGTCCGTAGGCGACGTAGGTGTGCCCGGTCACCCAGCCGACATCGGCGGTGCACCAGAACACGTCATCATCGCGCAGGTCGAATACCCATTGGGTGGTGACTTTTGCGCCGAGCAGATAGCCGCCGGTGGAGTGCTGAATGCCCTTGGGCTTGCCGGTGGACCCGGAGGTGTACAGCAGGAACAGCGGATGCTCCGCATCCACCCATTCCGGCTCACACGACGGCGCCTGGCCGTCGATGACCTCGTGCCACCAGCGGTCGCGCTTCGGGTCCATGGTGACTGGTTTGCCGGTGCGCTTGAGTACGATCACGCGCCTGACGCTGCGGCAGCCGCTGCTGAGCGCGTGATCGGTGGCCGCCTTGAGCTCGACCGCCTGGCCGGCGCGCCAGCCGCCATCCGCAGTGATCACCAGCTTCGCTTCGGTGTCCTCGATGCGGTCCTTGAGCGCCAGTGCCGAGAAGCCGCCAAACACCACCGAGTGGATCGCGCCGATGCGGTTGCAGGCGTGCATTGCGACCAGGATCTCGGGCACCAGTGGCATGTAGATGATGACGCGGTCGCCGCGCCCCACGCCCTGGGAGCGCAACCCGTTGGCGAGGCGGCAGACCTCGGCGTGCAGCTCGCGGTAGCTCAGGCGCCGCACGTCGCCGGGCTCGCCCTCGAAAATGACCGCGGTCTTGTTACCGCGCTCGTTCAGGTGCACATCGAGGCAGTTGAAGGAGGCGTTCAGTCGGCCGTCGGTGAACCAGCGATAGTTCGGAGCCTGCGCGGCGTCCAGAGCCACCGTGAAGGTCGTCTGCCAAGTGAGCTCCTGGGAGGCGAGATCGGTCCAGAACCCGACATGGTCGTCGCGCGCGCGCTGGTGCAGGCTTGCCAGGTCGGCGGGCTTGATGTGGGCGCGCGCCGTGAATGCGGGCGGCGGGGGGAAAGTACGCTCCTCCAGGAGGGCCGATTCGATGTTCTTGTCCGCCATGGATCTCTCCTGACAACACGGCCACCCCTGCGCAGCATAGCCGAATTGCGCGCGCCTGGTCTGTCAGCCCCGCGTCCGCGCCAGCAGCCGATCGATGATGGCGCGCGCCTGCCCAACGTAAGCGCCGCCGAACAGGTTGGCGTGGTTCAGCACGTGGTAGAGGTTGTAGAGCTCACTGCGCGGCTGTGCACCCGGCGCGAGCGGCGCCGCCGCCTGGTACGCCTGGTAGAAGGCGTCGCCGAAGCCGCCGAACAGGCGCGTCATCGCCAGGTCCGTCTCGCGATCGCCATAGTAGACCGCGGGGTCAAACAGCACCGGCTCACCGCTTAGGCTGGCGAGCCAGTTGCCGCCCCACAGGTCCCCGTGCAGCAGCGACGCGGCCGGGCGATGACCGGCGAGCAACACATGCACCGTCTCGAGCAGGCGCTCACCCTGCGTGGCGAGCAGCCGCGCAAACCCCTGCGCGGCGCACAGGTCGAGCTGCGGACGCAGGCGCCGCTCGCGAAAGAATTCCGCCCAGTCATGACTCCAGGCATTTGCCTGCGGCGTGCGCCCGATGGTGTTGTCGCGCAACCAGCCAAACTGGCGCGCCGTCACACCGTGCAGCGCCGCGAGCCCTTCTCCCAGGCGCGCTTCGCAATGCGGCCCGGGCACGCCCACGTCGATCCACTCGAGCGCCAGAAACGCGCAGCGCTCCGTCTGTCCGCTCGCCAGCACCCGCGGCACGCGCAGCGCGTGCGCCTGCTCAAGTTCCGCGAGCCCGGCCGCCTCGGCCGCGAACATGGGAAGCGCCGCGCGCGCGGCGACTTTCACGAACATCGCGCCCGCCTCGCTCGGCCAGCGGTAACATTCGCTGATGCTGCCGCCGCTCACG
>DASWUP010000286.1:0-6751 GCA_036401635.1 Steroidobacteraceae bacterium | reverse complement strand
AGGCGGACATTCGCTACCCGATCGATTGGACGACGCTCGGGGAGTATCTGCGCAAGCTCGAACAGCGCGGCATCGCGCCGAATGTCGCCTCGTTCGTCGGAGCAGGCACGGTGCGCACCAACGTGCTCGGTGAACGCGACGTACGACCGACGCCGCCCCAACTGCAACAAATGCGCGCACTCGTGCGCCAGGCCATGGAGGAGGGCGCGCTCGGCGTGACCACCGCGCTCATCTACAGCCCCAATACTTACGCGAAAACACCCGAGCTGATGGCGCTCGCCACGGAGTCCGCCCGCTGCGGCGGCATCTACAGCGTGCACATGCGCAGCGAAGGGGACCGGCTGCTCGAAGCGCTGCAGGAGACGGTCGCGATCGCCAAGGCGTCCGGAGCACCGGCGGAAATCTATCACCTGAAAGCCGCCGGTAAGCGCAACTGGAACAAGCTGGATGCGCTCATCCACGAGGTGGAGGCGGCCCGCTCAGCCGGGATCCGCATCACCGCAGACATGTATGTGTATACCGCGGGCGCCACCGGTCTTGATGCCGCCATGCCCCCCTGGGTGCAGGACGGAGGCCTGGAGGCATGGATCACACGACTCAAGGACCCGGCGGTTCGCGCGCGCGTGTTGGCGGAGATGCGCGATCCCGCGCCCGCCTGGGAGAACCTCTACGGCGCGGCGGGCGCAGCGGGCACGCTGCTCCTCGGGTTTAAGAACCCGGCGCTCAAGCCGCTGACGGGCAAGACGCTGGCCGAAGTGGCGCGAGTGCGCGGCGTAAGTCCCGAAGACGCCGCGATCGACCTGGTGGTTGAGGACGGTTCGCGCGTCGCCGTGGCGTACTTCCTGATCTCGGAGGAGAACCTCGGCCGCGAGGTCGCGCTGCCGTGGGTCAGCTTCGACTCGGATGCGGATGCCCCGGCGCCCGAGGGGGTCTTTCTGAAATCCAGTCGTCATCCGCGCACCTATGGCAATTTCGCCCGGGTGCTCGCGAAATACGTCCGCGAGGAGCGAGTGCTCACTCTCGAGGAAGCGATTCGCAAGCTCGCGGCGCTCCCGGCGGCGACGCTCTCGCTGACGGATCGCGGCATGCTCAAGGCGGGAAACTTTGCGGACCTGGTGGTGTTTGATCCGAAGACCATTCAGGATCATGCGACTTACGAGCATCCGCAGCAACTGGCTACCGGCGTCGATGCCGTGTGGGTGAACGGGGTGCAGGCGCTGCGCAATGGCGAGGCCACCGGCGCATCCAGCGGCCGGGCAGTGCGGGGACGCGCGTGGACCGGAGCGCCTGGCGGTGGCTGTCGCGCCAGCGCGCGGGACTGGACCTGGAGCCAGTGAACCCGAAATACAGTGCGCCGAGCTCTTGCCGGCGCACTAGTGAGACTTGGTCCGATCAGGCGCAAGTCCGCTCGCACGCAATTTATCCAGCGCCTCGCGCTCGCCGGCAATGTGATTACGCGCCGCGACAAGAATTTCTTGGAACCACGGATCCTTGCGCAGATTCGCATAGGCCGGCTCGAGTTCCAGGTACCACCACACCTGCAAGCCGAATCGGTCGGTCACCGTGCGCTGCAATTCTATGATTGCCTCGTCATCTCCGCCCAGCAACGCCAGGGCTACAGGGCGAATTTGACGATGCCAGAAATCACGCGAAGTTTCGAGCTTGCCAGCAATACGTAGGCGGCCGCAAAATTAGGATCTATAGATATTGCATGAGCGGCGCGCTCGTGCCGCATCTTTCATGTCCGCGGAGCGCCAAGTAGCCAGCAGTCGTGCGCCCTGCATATACTCGAGGTAAGCCTCGAATTTCGTCGAACCTTGTCGCTTAATTGTCTCGCCAGGATCCAGGCTGATGCTGAGTGCGCGGGCAACTTCCAGAGCGATGGCATCCTGTAGTTCGAAAATGCCCTGCGGCGCCTTGTCAAACTGCATCGACCAGACGTGGCCTCCCGATTGGGGGTCCACGAGTTGAGCGGTCACACGTAGTCGCTGCTGGTCCCTTTGGACGCTGCCTTCGAGAACATAACGCGCGTTTAACTGATGACCGATAGTGCGAATGTCTTGGTCATGACCCTGAAACGAAAACGAGGACGTTCGGGCAATCACGTACCTGGACTTGGAGTTCGGATATTTCTTCAACCCCAAATGGAGCGTCCGTGCACTTTGTTGGCAGCGCACTCACGGTGGAATTGACGTGCCGGTACCTTTAAGCAGCCGTTTCTACCCTTATCATGATCGACTAGCCGGCGAGCGCTTTTTTGAAGCAGGTGGTGGGCTCGCTTGGTCGTTTAACGAGAGCTCGAACGTTTACCTGCTCTATAAGACAGCTTTGAGTGGTGCGAACGGCCACAAACTCCACAATGGGTCCACACTCGGCTTCGCGTATTCATTTTCCACGGCGCCGTAAGCGCGACAGTTTGCGTCTCGCCGATCGCTTTTCGATTTCCGCGCTGATCGAAGCGATCCGCCAGGAGCTGCACCTCCCGTGATCCCGGACGCAGTGCGTTCTTATAGTGTGTCGTTATAGTGCGTTGTTATTATGCGGTGAGGCGCGGGTAATTCCAAAACCGTGCATCAGGTAAAATGCTCGTGCATTAGGTCAAATGCTCACCCGCCCCACTGATCCGCAACTGCCGTCCGGCACGATCCCGGCCGACAGGCACACGGGGGCGATCGCGCCGCGCGATCGCTGGTACGTGCTGGCGATCCTGACCGTGGTGTATGCGCTCAACATCGCCGATCGCTTTTCGATCTCGACGCTGATCGAGCCGATCCGCCAGGAGCTGCAGCTCTCGGACAGCGGCGTGGCTTTTCTGACCGGCGTGGCGCTCGCCTTGTTTTACGTGACGGTCGGAATCCCTATCGCCGCGCTCGCCGATCGCACCAACCGTCGCAACATTCTCGCGCTCGCGCTCGCCATCTGGTCCGGGATGACGGCCGTCTGCGGTCTCGCTCAGAACTACTGGCAGCTGATGCTGGCGCGCTTCGGGGTCGGGATCGGCGAGGCCGGCGGAACTCCCCCCTCCACCTCGATGCTCGCAGACAAGTTCCCGCCGGCGCGCCGCCCGATGGCGCTCACCATCTTCGCCCTCGGCGCGTGCCTGGGGGCGTGGCTGGGTTCCTCGGTGGCCGGTGCGGCTGCCGAGCGTGGCGGCTGGCGCGCGGCGTTTCTGGTGCTGGGCATTCCGGGCGTCGTGGTGGCGTTGATCGTGCGGCTGACCGTGCGCGAGCCGCGTCGTGGCCAGCTCGACGCCGCGGCACGCGCCACACAGCCGAGCACGCTCCTTGCGACGCTGCGTTTCGTGGCGACGCAACGCTCTGCGATTCATCTGCTTGTGGGGGGCTCCGTGGCAACCTTCTGGAGCTGGGGGTTGATGTGGTGGACGCCCACTTTCCTGCAGCGCTCGCATCACATGACGGTGGGGCAGGCGGGGCAGCTACTGGGGCCTATGCACCTGATCGCCGGCACGGCCGGAACGCTGCTCGCCGGATGGCTCATGGGGCGGCGTGCGGCTGCCGATCCGCGCTACGTGACGCGCCTGCTCGGCTGGGTCACGGCGGCGACCACCATCCCCTCGATATTGCTCTACTGGGTGCTCTCCGAGAGGGCGGCGACCGCGCTGCTGTGGGTGTTCGTGCCAGCGGTGTATTTCTACATCGGGCCGATACTCGGACTGTTGCAGAACGTGATTCCGGCGAACATGCGCGCCACGGCGTGCGCCATCCTCTTGTTCATCGCCAACCTCGCCAACTTGGTCCTCGCACCGCAGATCATCGGCTGGCTGAGCGACTGGTTCGCAGCCTCTTTCGGCGCCGGAACGGAGTCGTTGCGCTGGGCGCTGCTGCTGCTCGCACCGACGGGATTCTGGGCGGCCTGGCACCTGTGGACGAGCGGCGCCACCATACGCGAGGACGAGGCGCGCGCGACCTGAGGCCACCGGGGTAAAACCCTACGACGACGGATACAGCCCGCGCACCCGACCGAAGAGGCGCGTGAGTCCAAACAGGGCATCGCAATCGGGCGTCGCGATTCCGATACGCTGACCGATTTCACGCACCGCGCCGACGAGGGCGTCGAGCTCGAGCGGGCGCAGCGCTTCCGCATCCTGCAGCATGGAGCTTTTGAAGGCGCCCAGTTTGCGCGTCACCGCATGCCGATCTTCGGGCGACTCGCGCACCTCGCAGCCGATGCGTGCGCCGATGGCGGCCGCCTCGGCCATGGCGCGCGAGCAGAAGGCGCGCACCAGAGCATCGTCGAGCACCCGGTCCATGCTCGCGCCAGTCAGCGCCGAGACCGGATTCATGGTCATGTTGCCCCAGAGCTTGTACCAGATGTCGTAGCGGATACGCGCTGAACAGGTCACCTCGAAGCCCGCGCGCGTGAACAACTCGCCCAGCGCGCGCACGCGCGCAGAATCTCCGCCCGCCGGTTCACCGATGATCAGACCTCGTCCCCTGCGGTGCAGCGTGACACCCGGAGCGGCGCTGGCGGCGCTCGCATGCACTACGCAGCCGATGACCTGGCGGGTCGCAAGCGCCGCGGCAATGGCACCGCCCGGATCGACGCTCTCGAGCGCTCCTGTGCCGAGCGCGGCGATGCCGTCGCTGAACCACCAGGGCACGCCGTTCATCGCGGGCAGCACCACGGTGTCGGAGGTGATGAGCGGCGCCAGCGTGCCGGCGAGGGCCGGGAGCGCCTGGCTCTTCACCGTGATGATGAGCAGATCCTGGGGTCCGAGCGCACGCGGGTCATCGGACGCCTGCGCGACGGGTGCTTGCAGGAGCGTGCCATTCTCCTGCAACCGCCAGCCGTGATCGCGCAGTGCGACCAGCGTCGCGCCGCGCGCCAGCGCGGCAACGCTCACCTCACCTGCGGCCGCGAGGCGCGTGCCGAGGAAGCCACCGATGGCGCCTGCGCCAACTACACATGCCTTGAACACTGAAATGCGGCGTTGGCAATTTCCGGTTTGCGACCGGAGGGCCTCTAGCCCATGTGCAGGCCACCGTTCAACGAGAAGTCGGCGCCGGTGGCGAAGGCGGCGTCATCGCTCGCCAGCCAGGCGACGACCGAGGCGATCTCTGCCGGTTCCCCCAGCCGCTTGACCGGGATGGCGTTGACGATTTTCTCGAGCCGATCGGGCTTGATGGCCCGCACCATGTCGGTGCCGATGTAGCCGGGCGACACGGTGTTAACCGTGACGCCGCGCGCAGCGACTTCCTGCGCCAGCGCCATGGTAAAGCCATGGATACCCGCCTTGGCGGTCGAGTAATTGGTCTGACCAAACTGGCCGCGCTGGCCGTTAACCGAAGAGATGTTGACGATCCGGCCCCAGCCGCGCTCGAGCATGCCGTCGATCACCTGCTTGGTGACGTGAAACAGCGAGTTGAGATTGGTTTCGATCACCGCGTGCCAGGCCTCGTTGGTCATCTTCTGGAACGTGCCATCACGGGTGATGCCGGCGTTGTTAACCAGGATGTCGATCTCGCCCACCTCGGCGCGCGCCGCCTGGAAGGCGGTCTGGGTCGAGCCCCAATCCGAGACGTTGCCCTCGGATGCGTGGATGTTCCAGCCCTCGGAGCGCATCTCCCTCAGCCAGCGATCCTTGCGCTCCGACCCCGGGCCGCACCCCGCGATGACCGTATGACCCTCCTTGCACAGGCGCCGGCAGATGGCCGTGCCGATGCCCCCCATACCACCGGTGACGTATGCGATGCGCGTCGGATGTGATCCCATGGCCGCTTCCCCAGACTTTGGACAATTAGTACGCTGATTTTCAGCGAGCGTCCATCGGCGCGCCTGAGCTTGCGGTTATTCGCGCACGTAACGTCCGGGGGCATCTTCAAGCCCCATACCCGCAGAGCCAGCACGAGCGGGGAGCGCGCGGGCGGCGTGTCGCTTCGCCGTGGAATGCTCGGCGAGCCACTGTTGCCAGGCGGGCCACCAGGAGCCTTCCAGGAGCGGTGCGCTCTTCATCCAGTCATCCGGCGAGAGCGTATCGGTGGCGTTGGACCAGGTGAGCATGCGGTGCCGGCGCCGCGGGTGTACCGGTCCGCTCACGATCCCGGCGTTGTGGCCGCCGCTCGTCAGAAGAAAGGTGTAATCGGAGCTGCGCGTCAGATCGCGCACCTTGTACACCGAACGCCAAGGAGCCACGTGGTCGGTTTCGGTTCCGACCACGAACATCGGTACGCGCACGGCCGACAGATCGATGCGCTTGCCCTTGAGGGTGAACTCACCGCGCGGCAGTTCGTTCTTGAGGTACAGCCGCTCCAGATACTCACTGTGCATGCGCCAGGGCATGCGTGTGCCATCCGCGTTCCACGCCATGAGATCGTTGAGCTTCGGGCGCTCGCCGCGCACGTATTGATCGACCGCCGGGGCCCACATTAGGTCGCGCGAGCGCAGCAGCGCGAAGGCCGCGCTCATGCGCTCGCTCTCGAGCACCCCCGACTTTTTCATCATGGCCTCGAGCATGGCGATCTGGCTCGGGGTAATGAAGACCGACAGCTCTCCGGGTTCGCTGAAGTCGGTCTGGGCAGCGAGCAGGGTCACCGAGGCGAAGGGCTGCTCCCCCGCCTTGGCGAGCGCGGCCGCGGCGATCGCCAGCAGCGTTCCGCCGATGCAATAGCCGACCGCTTGCACCTTGCTCTGCGGGATGATGCGGCGCACTTGCGCCAGAGCGTCGAGGAAACCGAGCTGCAGATAGTCGTCCAGGCCCAGTTCGCGGTCCGCAGCGTCCGGGTTCTTCCAC
>DASWUP010000285.1:0-5218 GCA_036401635.1 Steroidobacteraceae bacterium | reverse complement strand
GTCACCGCTCCGCGCGAGGCGCTGCCCACGAGGTGCGCGTACTTGGCGAGCACGCCGGTGAGCGCGTAGGGCTTCGCCGGCTTCCAGGCCGCGCGGCGGCGGCGCAGCTCGGCCGCCGACAGCTGCACGGCGATGTCGCGTTTTACCGCATCGATACTGATCAGGTCCCCGCTGCGCAGCAGGCCGATCGGTCCGCCGACCGCGGCCTCGGGGGAAATGTGTCCCACAACAAACCCATGACTGCCGCCGGAGAAGCGCCCGTCAGTGATCAACGCCACCTGCGCCCCGAGGCCTCTTCCCATGATGGCACTCGTGGGGCTCAACATCTCGCGCATGCCCGGACCACCGCGCGGGCCTTCCTGGCGGATCACCACCACTTCACCGGCGCGCACACGGCCGGCGAGAATCGCCTGTGTGGCGCGCTCCTCGCCCTCGAACACGCGCGCGGTTCCGCTGAAGCGCTCCCCTTCCTGGCCGGTGATCTTGGCCACGGCGCCCTCGGGCGCGAGGTTTCCGTACAGGACCACGAGGTGACTGTCCTTCTTCAGCGGATCCGACAGGGGCCGCACAATGTCTTGTCCACTCATATACATGGGAACCTTTTCAAGATTCTCCCGCAACGTATGACCGGTGATGGTGAGGCAGTCCGGATGCAAAAGACCCGCGGCCAGCAACATTTTCATGAGCGGCTGAATGCCGCCGATCGCGATGAGCTCCGACATGAGGTAGCGGCCACTTGGCTTCAGATCCGCCAGGACCGGTACCCGCCGTCCGATGCGGGTGAAATCATCCAGCGCAAGCCGCACGCCGGCCTCATGGGCGATGGCCAGCAGGTGCAGCACGGCATTGGTCGAGCCTCCGAGCGCGATGACGACGGTGATGGCATTCTCGAAGGCCCGGCGCGTGAGGATGTCGCGCGGCTTCAAGCCCTGGCGCACCAGTCTCACCACCGCCTCCCCGGCGCGCCGGCAGTCGGAACGCTTGTCCTCACCCACCGCCTCCTGCGCGGAGCTGCCGGGTAAGGACAAGCCCAAGGCCTCGATGGCAGAGGCCATGGTGTTGGCCGTGTACATCCCCCCACAGCTGCCGGGACCCGGGATGGCGCTGCGCTCGATGTCGAGAAGCCCGGCGTCCGAGAGCTTTCCCGCAGCATGCGCACCGACCGCTTCGAACACTGAGATGATGTCGCGCCGCTGCGCTCCCGGGCGGATGGTTCCCCCGTAGACGAACACCGCCGGACGATTCAGCCGCGCCATCGCCATCGCGCAGCCGGGCATGTTCTTGTCGCAGCCCCCGATCGCGACAAAACCATCAAAGCCCGCCGCTCCCACGACCGCTTCGATGGAGTCGGCGATGAGCTCGCGCGACACCAGCGAATAGCGCATCCCCGGCGTGCCCATCGAGATGCCGTCGGACACCGTAATGGTGTTGAACAGCACGCTCTTGCCCCCGCCGGCGTCGATGCCGGCGCACGCCTCGCGCGCCAGATCGCCGATGTGCATATTGCAGGGCGTGACGTTCCCCCAGGTGGAGGCCACGCCGATCTGTGGCCGGGTGAAGTCCGCATCGCTAAAACCGACCGCCCGCAACATGGCACGCGCGGGCGCCTGCCTGACACCATCCACCACCACTTTCGAGTGCTTGCGCGGATCAATGCTTCGTTTCACTTAGTTGTGCCCTTGTGTACTTTGCTGCTCAGTGAGCGCGACGCGCATGCGGTTGAAGCCTATGGCCCCCGCGGCCGTCATGGCGAGCGGCAGCAGCAGCGCGAATTCTCCGGCACCGCGATGCCACCACTCGAGGCCCATGTACACGAGCACGCCGAACGGTGGTGCCACACCGCCGCGCAACCCGGTAAGCGTGACGTGCACGCCCATGTAGTGCTGCGCGCGACCGATGGAGGCAAAGTCATTGTGTCCGAGATTCCAACCAAGATTAGCACCTGCCTGAGCCGCGCCGAGCAGTACCGCACCCACCCACAGCAGCGCTCGCGTGCCAGTGAACACGCCGGCGCACATCGCAGCGCTCGCCAGCACAATCGCCCAACCCTGGCGCGAGCGATAACGCACCACGTGCGAGCCGTCGAACAGCCGCGCCCACCAGGGCAGGAAAATCGGCTGGGTGATGAGCGGCACCACGGCGAGCAGGCCGATCTGCGTGGCGCTCGTCAGGTGCAGCTGCTCGGAGAACAGCAGCACCAGTTGGGCGGTCAGGATGAGATTGCCGGCGCCGAAGATGCCCATCCACAGCATGTACTCGCGGTATGAGGGGTCCTCCTTCAGGATCTGCGTCAGCATCCGCAAGCTGAACGGCTCGCTGCGCGCGCTGCTGGCGGCTTCCGCGGCGAGCAACCGGAACTCGCGCCGCACACGCATGGCGCGATACAGCCAGGCCCCGGCGAGACCGGCTATCGCCCCCCCGCCATACAGCCAGCGCGCATCCAGCACGTGCGCCTCCAGCACCCATCCCACCAGCGCCGCCGAGATCGCCACGGCGATTGCATTCACGATGACAATGCGCCCGGTGACGCGCGCCAGCACGTTGCGTGGATAGTTCGCAGTCCAAACGGAGGCGCGTACCGTGAGAATACCGCCCCACACGACCCGCGCGGATACGATCGAGGCGACCGTGATCGCAAGTCCGGCGGCCGCGCGCGAGGCAAACGCCACGCAGCCCACCAGCAGCGCAAACACGGCCTGCAGCACGACCATGAGGCGCACGCGCGCGCGGCCGTGCGCCACGTTTGCCCACACGAAACTCAGCACGTTGGAAAAGGCCGGGGCGCCGCTCACCAGCGCCACCGCGAAATTGACCACGAACCGGGGTGCGACGCCGGCAAAGTGCTGCTTGACCAGTACCGCCGCAGTGGCCCCCTCGACCAGCCCGAGCGCCAGCCCCAGAAAGCCCCAGGGAAGTATCTCGCGGCGGAAGATACCCTCCGCGAGCGCGCTGGGTTTGACGGTACGGCCTTCGGGCACGCCCGGAAGCTTAGTCCCGGCGGGTCGTGCGCGAATACCGCTCGTTGACAAGCTTGCGCTCCTTGTGCTCACATCGCCCCGATCAGGCTTGGTTCGCATCCATGACACCCAACGCAACAGCGGCCCTCATCTGCGCAGCGCCTCGCGGCGCGCGTCGGCCGCTGCTGCTGGTATTGCCCGCCCTGCTGCTCCTTACCGGGAGTGAGCGGTGCGGGGCACGCGCGAATGCCTGATAAGAACCCAGGCACGAGACGCAAGAGAGCAACACCCCGCACCGGCAAACGCCGCTGCGGGGTTTTTTATGCGCGACCAGCGCGCCATGAGGCCTTTCAGGAGTGATGAGATGAGGTTGTATTCGCAGAAAGACGTCGACAAAAAAGCGCTCAAGGGCGCGCGCATCGCCATCCTCGGCTACGGCAGCCAGGGGCGCGCTCACGCTCTGAACCTCAAGGACAGCGGCTTCGACGTGGTGGTCGGTGTGCGCAAAGGCGGGGCGAGCTGGAAAAAGGCCCGCAAGGACGGCCTCGAGGTCGCAGCTCCAGCGAACGCCGTGCAAGGCGCGGATCTCATCGCCATGCTGGTGCCGGACCTGGCGCAAAAGGATCTGTACAGGGGCGTCAAGGAGAGTCTCAAGAGCGGCGCCACGCTGCTGTTCGCGCACGGCTTCAACATCCATTTCCGCCAGATCAAACCGCGCCGCGACCTCGACGTGGTGCTCATCGCGCCCAAGGGTCCCGGAGACCTGGTGCGCCGCCAGTATGCCCAGGGGCGCGGCGTGCCGTGTCTGCTCGCGGTCGGCCAGGATGCCACCGGCAAGGCACAGGCACGCGCGCTCGCCTATGCCCACGGGATCGGCGGCACGCGCGGCGGGGTACTGGAGACGACTTTCGCCGAGGAGACCGAGACGGATCTGTTCGGCGAGCAGGCGGTGCTGTGCGGTGGCGCCACCGAGCTCGTGGTCAAGGGTTTCGAGACCTTGGTCGAAGCGGGCTATCAGCCCGAGGTTGCCTACTACGAGTGCCTGCACGAACTGAAGCTCATCGTCGACCTGCTGCACGAGGGCGGGCTCGCCAAGATGCATCAGTTCATCAGCGAGACCGCAAAGTACGGTGACCTCACCCGTGGACCGCGCATCGTCAACGAGCGCGTGAAGAACGAGATGCGCAAGGTCCTGAAGGAAGTGCGCAGCGGCAAGTTCGCGCGCCAGTGGATCCGCGAAAACGCGCAAGGCCGCGTCAACTACCAGCGGCTCCTCAACGAGGACGTCGATCGGCAGATCGAGAAAGTCGGCGCGGCACTGCGGGCGCGCATGCCCTGGCTGCAGGAGAAACGCCCCTGAGAGGAGCTGACCCATGGTCGTAAATCCCGATCAAGTGCTGATCTTCGACACCACACTGCGAGATGGCGAGCAGTCGCCCGGGTGCAGCATGACCCGGCCCGAGAAGCTGCGCGTGGCCCGCGCACTCGCCGAACTGGGTGTGGACGTCATCGAGGCGGGTTTTCCCGCCGCCTCGCACGGTGACTTTGACAGCGTGCAGGCGGTGGCGCGCGAAGTGCAGGGCCCGATCATCTGCGCCCTGGCGCGCTGCCATTCTGAGGACATCGAGCTCGCGGCGCGGGCGCTGTCGCCGGCGGCCCGTCACCGCATTCACGTGTTCCTCGCCACCAGCGCCATTCACCGCCAATACAAGCTCAACATGGCGCAGGAGGAAATCCTGCGGCTGTGCGCGGCCGGCGTCAGCCGCGCGCGTGAGCTGTGCGAGGATGTGGAGTTCTCCCCCGAAGATGCCTCGCGCACCGAGCTCGAGTTCCTGGCCCAGGTGGTCGAGGTGGCGATTGCCGCCGGGGCTACCACGGTGAACATCCCGGACACCGTGGGCTACACCGTGCCGGATGAGTTTGCCGAGCTGTTCCGCTACCTGCGCAAGAACGTACGTGGGATCGAGGCGGTGCGACTCTCGGTGCACTGCCACGATGACCTCGGCATGGCGGTCGCCAACAGCCTCACGGCGGTGGTCGCCGGCGCACGCCAGATCGAGTGCACCATCAACGGCATCGGCGAGCGCGCCGGCAACTGCTCACTCGAGGAAGTGGTGATGGCGCTGAAGACGCGCGCCGCGTTCTTCAACGTCAGCACCGGTATCGAGACCCGCCGTCTCTATCCCACTTCACGACTCGTCTCCAGCATCACCGGCATGCCCATCCCGCGCAACAAGGCGGTGGTGGGCGAGAACGCGTTC
>DASWUP010000284.1:0-2314 GCA_036401635.1 Steroidobacteraceae bacterium | reverse complement strand
GCATCCTGCGGCCGGCGCCACACCGACTCGTGAAGCGCTGATCGCTCGCATGCAGCGTTATGCTGAGCGCGAGCTTGCCGCCGGCGCTCGCCTCGCCGCGATCACGCGCCATATGCTCGGCTTGTACAGCGGCGAGCCCGGGGCGCGCGACTACCGGCGCACCTTAAGTGAAGGTGCGCGGGCGGCGGGAGCGGGTCCGGAGCTGCTGCAACGGGCGATTCCCGCAGCTGCGCGAGCCGGAAGCGCTTGCTAGCGGCGCGAAAGCGCTCGCGTATAATCGGGCCGCACTCATGGGCAAGGATATCGAACTCGCCATCCTGTTTGCCGACGTCGTCGGATCGACCCGGCTCTACGACACGATGGGCGATCTGCGCGCGCGCGACATGGTGGCGATCTGCATCGACGTGATGCGCAGTGCCACCGAGCAGCGCCAGGGCACGGTCATCAAGACCATGGGTGATGAGGTCATGGCGACCTTTCCGAGCGCCGACGCCGCGTTGAACGCCGCGGCGCAGATGCAGCAGCAGATCTCCACGCACGCGCAACTCAAGGTCGACGGGCAGCCGGTCGCCATCCGTATCGGCTGCCACTACGGCCCGGTGATGCTCGAGAATCGCGACGTGTTCGGCGCCGCCGTGCACACCGCCAACCGCATGACGAGTCAGGCCAAGGCGGGACAGATCGTGACCACCGCGGCGACGGTGGACAAGCTGTCGCCGGAGTGGCGCGCGTCCTGCCGCCAGATCGACGTCGCGACGCTCAAGGGTCAGGGGAGTGAAGTCACTCTCTACGAGGTGCTCTGGCAGACCGATGACGTGACCAGCATGTTGCCGGGGATTTCGATCGACTCACGCCCGGCGCACCACATGCGGTTGCGCTTGCGGTGTCAGGATCGCGAACTGCTGGTCGATGAGCGGAATTCGAGCATCACCATCGGCCGCGCCGAGGACAATGACGTGGTGGTCAAGGGCAACCTGATTTCGCGTCTGCACGCGCGCATCGAGATCAGTCGCAACAAGTTCGTGTTGATCGATCAGAGTACCAACGGCACGTTCGTGCAGAGCGCCGACGGTGAGGAGTCGTTCGTGCGCCGCGACAGCCTGCAGATCAAGGGCCGGGGCATGATCGGGCTCGGGCGCGTGCCCGAACAGGGCGCGCCGCAGACCATTAACTTCGACTGCGAAGAAGTCTGAAAGCGATGGCGGCGCGCGCCGCAACTTCAGGCGAGCCGCTGCTCCGTCGACTTGAGCTCCGCAGACAGCGCGGCCGGCAAACGGCTGCCGAACCTGCCGAGGTACTCACGTAGCTCGGCGAGCTCCTTGCGCCACAGCGCCGCATCGACCCTGAGCAGGGCCGCGAGCGCATCCGCGCCGACGTTGAGCCCGCGCGTGTCGAGATCCGCGGCCCGCGGCAGCCAGCCGATTGCCGATTCGGTCGCGCCCGCTTTGCCGGCGCAGCGATCCAGCATCCACGCGAGTACCCGCAGGTTCTCGCCGTAGCCGGGCCACAGGAACTTGCCCTGCGCGTCGCGCCGGAACCAGTTGACGTGGTAGATGCGCGGGGGTCGCGCGAGCTGCGCGCCGATGTTGAGCCAGTGCTGCCAGTAATCGCCGAAGTTGTAACCGCAGAACGGTTGCATCGCCATCGGGTCGCGCCTCGTGACACCTACCTGACCGACCGCCGCAGCGGTGGTTTCCGAGGCGAGCGATGCGCCGAGCAGTACGCCGTGCTGCCAGTCGCGCGCCTCGTAAACGAGCGGCGCGACCTCACGGCGCCGGCCGCCGAACACGAGCGCCGTGATCGGCACGCCCTGGACGTCTTCGGCGTGGGGCGAGTAGCCCGGATTGCGCCGAGCGGACACGGTGAAACGCGAATTCGGATGCGCCGCCGGGCCGCGCGCCGGATCGTACGGCCGTCCCTGCCAGTCGATCACCGGCTTGCCGCTCGCCAGGCCCTCCCACCAGGGCTGGTTGTCGGCGGTGAGCGCGACGTTGGTAAACAGGGTGTCGCGGCGGATCATCTCGTAGGCGTTGCGGTTAGTCTCGGGGTTGGTGCCGGGAACCACGCCGAAGTAACCCGCTTCCGGGTTGATGGCCCACAGCCGCCCGTCCGGTGCCGGGTGCAGCCATGCGATGTCATCGCCCACCGTGAACGCGCGCCAGCCCGGGAGCGAGTCCGGCGGAATCAGCATGGCGAGATTGGTCTTGCCGCACGCCGACGGAAAGGCGCAGGCGAGATAATGTGTCTCGCCGCGCGGGTTCTGCAGCCCCACGATCAGCATGTGCTCGGCGAGCCAGCCCTCGGTGCGCGCCTG
>DASWUP010000283.1:0-2009 GCA_036401635.1 Steroidobacteraceae bacterium | reverse complement strand
GCCCGGCCGATGGGCGCTAAAACCGCGGAAAAAGGCCCGAAAGGCGCACCCACTAAGCGTCGCAGGGCGTCCAACGCACGCGGAAAATCTTTATTCCTCAAATAGCTTGCACGGGCTTCTGCGACTTGATTAACATTCGCTCCCTGTCTCTTAACAACGACAGCCAAAGACGGAGGGTGACCCGCAGAAGACACAGGGTGGAGGGAGTCGCAACAAGAGCAATAACGGTCGAAAAAAGAAGAACGGTGCAATTGTTCGAGTCTGTCAGCTTCGAATGATTGTTTGGTTGGTTGAGCCTCCCCCTGTGTCTTCTGCCAGTCATCTTCGCTTTGAGCGCTAACGCAGAAACAGCGCCGCGGCAACCCGCCGCTCTTCCTGAACCAGAACGTTGAATGTGCGGCACGCCGCACCCAGGTGCATCGCCTCGAGCCCCACGCCGCGCTGCACCAGCACCGCGCGCACCGCCGGCGGCGCAAAGCGCTGCGTCGCCCCGGTCCCGAGCACAACCACCTCAGGTGTGAGCGCGAGAATCGCTTCCAGGTGCGCGGGTGCCAGGTCGGCGAAGCTCTGCGGCTCCCAGTCGGTGATCAGGCGGTCGGCCGTCACGATGCAGCTTCTTTGCACGCTGTGCTCGCCGATGCGGATCTCGGTAGCTGAATAACCACGGATCAGGTTGGCGCGGGTGCCAGGTTCGAGGGTGAACTTCATTTGGACTTACGATAGCGCCCGTGCGCGAGATCGTCATCGTCATCGCCGATTTGTACCTGCCGCTCGGTGCGGACGACGCGCCGATCGCAGCCGGTGCGTCGTGGGGGCCGGTTCCAGGAATTGAATACGCGGGCCGCTTTGGTGAGCGCGCGGCGCTCACGCAGGGTTGGCGCGAGTGGCTCGCGCACTCGCTCGGTCGCGAGGATCTGGCGGGGGTGGCGCCGGCGTGCATCGCCGCCGCCGCTGCCGATGTTGTGCCGCATGGGCCGAGCCCTGCCGCTGCGAACATGGCGGGCGCCACCGGCACGACCTGGATCGCTACGCCGCTGCAGCTGACCGCCGGAGCGTCGCGCCTGCACCTGGATCAGCGCGGCATTCTGCGTCTGCCGCGGGCGCAGCTCACACAGCTCGCCGCCGCCTTTCACGACACCTTTGCCTCTTCCGGCTTCACACTCACCCCACTGTCGTGCGGGGAATTTCTCCTTGAGACCCCGGGCATTGCCCCCGTCTCCACCACCGAGCCGGCGCGCTGCGCAGGAGGCGACGTCGCACAGGCCTTGCCCCAGGGACCTGGCGCCGCGCCACTGCGGCGTCTTCTGGCCGAGATCGAAATGTGGCTGCACGGACAGGCGCTGAACGAGGCGCGTGTCCGCCGCGGCGAGCCCCCGGTCACGACGCTGTGGCCCTGGGGCGCCACAGGGCGGGCCGTGCGGCCCGAGCGCCGTGCGGCGCGTGCAACGCTCCTGGCCTTTGGCTCGGACGCCTATTTGAGCGGTCTGTGGCATCTTCAGGGGAGTGTGTGCCGCGCTCTTCCGGAGCGGCTGGAAGATGTTCTTACGGATGCGCACGCGTCCTTCGCAGTGTTGGTCGTGCAGTGCACCCCTGGCGAGTCGCTGGGGCACCTCGATGCGCGTTTCGTCTCCCCTGCGCTGCAGGCACTGCGCCGCGGCGAGGTCGCGAAGGTGACGCTGATCGCCAACGATATGCGCGTGACGCTGCGCCGCCGCAGCCATCTCAGACTGTGGCGGCGTGCGCGCGCAGGTCTCGAGAGCTTCGCGTGAGGCTGCGGGTCGTGCGCCGCACCCCCGCCGCGCCGGGCGCGCCGCTGGGCAGCGATGTGCATCCGGTGCTCGGCCGCGTGTACGCGGCGCGCGGGGTTCGTTCGGCCGCGGATCTGGACACCTCGCTCGGGCGGCTGCTGCCGGTCGGCACGCTCGAAGGCATCCCGGCGTCGGTGGATCTGCTGCTGCAACACCGCGCGGCCGGGCGGGTGCTGGTCATCGGGGATTTTGATGCCGACG
>DASWUP010000282.1:0-9917 GCA_036401635.1 Steroidobacteraceae bacterium | reverse complement strand
CCGCCGGAGGTCATCGACCTGGAGATCGACTTCGATGGCACGGTGGTGTGGAACGGCACCCCGGTGCAAGGGCTGCCGCAGCTCGAGAGCTATTTTCACGCCTCTACAGACAAGGTCCCGCAGCCGGAGATCCATCTGCGTCCCGACCGTCGCGCGACGTACGAGGTCGTGGCAAAGGTGCTGGCCTCCGCGCAACGCAACCACATGAAGAAGATCGGCTTCGTCAATGTGGCAGAATTCCGGGATTAGAAGACCATGCGGAACAACACCATGAAGGTCACTGCCAAAGCCATCCGTGCGCTCATCATCGGCGCCGCCGTTGTCGCCACCGTGGGACTCATACCCACAACGCCTGCCTTCGCAGAGGGCAAGCCAACCAACAGCAAGGCGCTGGCGAAGCCTCTCACAGAGGCCAACGCAGACCTCAAGGCGAAGAAGTTTGCCGATGCGATCGCCAAGCTCAGGGAAGCGGACGGCATGGCCGGCAAGACCCCGTACGATCAGCACCTGATCAACGACATGCTGGGCTTCGCCTATGCCCGCACCCAGAATTACACGGAAGCCGCCAAGGTGTGGGAGGCGGAGCTCAACGACGGGTTCGTGGCGCCGGCCGATGTTGCCTCGCTGGTGCGCAGGCTGGCCGAGGTGAACTACCAGATCAAGAACTACGACAAGGCGATCGAGTTTGGCCAACGCGCCATCAAGGGCGGGTTCGCGGACGAGGCACTTCGCACGCTCGTGGGCCAGGCGTACTACCTGAAGGGTGACTGGAAGGACACGCTGAAGTTCGAGGAGGAGCGGATCACCAACGAGATCAAGAACGGCCAGACACCCAAGAACGAATCGCTGCAGCTGGTGCTGAGCGCCTGCGTGAAGCTCAATGATTCGGCGTGTGAGACCCGTGCGTTGGAGAAGATCGTCACCTACTACCCGAAGCCCGACTACTGGTACCAGCTGCTGTACACCATGCGCCAGCAGACCTCGGGTAACGATGCCAACACACTGCAGACTTACCGCCTCATGTCGGAAGTCGACGTGCTGAAGAATCCGGAGGACTATAGCGAGATGGCGCAGCTCGCGCTCGAGGCCGGCTCACCGGGTGAAGCGCAGCGCATTCTGGAGAAGGGCTTTGCCAAGAGTGTCTTCACCGACCAGCGCGCCAAGTTGAAGAATCAGCGCCTGCTCGAGACCGCGAAAAAAGCGGCGACCACGGACCAGGCGGGTCTGCAGAAGAGCGAGAAGGACGCGGATGCCGCCGCTACCGGCGCCAAGAACGTGTCGCTGGGCCTGGCATACTTCGGCTACGGGCAATATGACAAGGCTGCGGACGAGCTCAGCAAGGGCCTGACCAAGGGTGGTCTGCGCAACGAAACCGAGGCGCGGCTGTTGCTCGGTATTGCGCAACTCAAAGCCGGCCACAAGGAAGATGCCACCAAGTCCTTCCACGCGGTGAAGGGGGATCCCTCGCTCGAGCGGCTCGCCAACCTGTGGAGCCTGCACGCCAAGCAGGCATGAGGTCAGCACCCATGGCAATCAAGGCAGGCGAGCGCATGCCCGCGGGCACACTCAAGAGAATGACCAAAGACGGTCCCAAGGACCTCTCGACCGATGAGCTCTTCAAGGGCAAGCTGGTGGTGCTGTTTTCAGTGCCGGGGGCCTTCACCCCGACCTGCGACGCCAAGCACCTGCCCGGGTTCGTGCAGCTGGCCGATCAGATCCGTGCCAAGGGCGTCGACACCATCTCCTGCGTGGCCGTCAACGACGTGTTCGTCATGAACGCCTGGGGCAAGGCCTCGAGCGTCGGCGACAAGATCCTGATGCTGGCGGACGGCAACGGCGAGTACGCCCGAGCACTCGGACTGGAACTCGACGCCAAGGGCTATGGCATGGGCACGCGCGGCCAGCGCTTCGCGATCATCGCGCGCGATGGCGTGGCCATCAACGTCAACGTCGAGGCCCCGGGGCAATTCAAGGTGTCGGCGGCCGAGTACGTACTGGGCCAGCTCTAGCCAACCAGCCGCTCGATCTCGGGGATGATCTGGAACAGATCCCCGACCAGACCGATGTCGGCGACTTCGAAGATCGGCGCCTCGCTGTCCTTGTTGATGGCAACGATAGTGCGCGCATCCTTGATGCCCGTCAGGTGCTGGATCGCCCCCGAAATGCCGACCGCGACGTATAGCTCCGGGGCGATGATCTTGCCGGTCTGTCCGACCTGCATCTCGTTGGGTGCGTAACCGGCGTCCACCGCGGCGCGCGAGGCGCCCACCGCGGCGCCAAGCTTGTCCGCGAGGCGGTAGAGGATCTTGAAGCCCTCGGCGCTGCCGAGCGCGCGGCCGCCGGAAATCACGCACTTGGCGGTCTGCAGATCCGGGCGGTCGCTCTTGGCGGCCGACACCGACACGAAGCGCGTGTGGGTCGGCAGCTGCGCGCTCACCGCGGCCTTCTCGATGGGCGCGGCACCGCCGCCGGCGGCCGCCTCAAACGACGCCGTGCGCACCGTGCCCACGACCTTGCCCTCGCCGCTGCTCTCCACGGTGAGGATCGCGTTGCCCGCGTAGATCGGCCGCCGAAAGCGGGTGGGACTCTCGATGGCCATGATGTCGCTCACCTGCGGGGCCTCAAGGAGCCCTGCGATCCGTGCCATCAGGTCCTTACCGAAGGTGGTCGAGGGGCCAAGGATGTGGCTGAAGGGAGCGGTGAGCGCGAGCAGCTGCGGCGCCAATACCGCGGCGAGCGCGTGCGCGTTGGCCGGATTCTCGACGCACAGCACGCGGCTCACGCCCGCCAGTTGCGCCGCCTGCGCGGCGAGCGCCGCCGCGTCCACCGCGCACACCGCGACGGTGATTTCCGCGTCCGCAATGCCGCGGGCGCAGGTGACGCACTTGGCGGTGCTGGCGTTGAGTCTGGTGCCGTCGTGCTCGGCGATGATCAGGACTTTGCTGCTCACAGGAGACCCTTTTTCTTCAGCGCTTCGAGGAGCTCCGCGGCGTCCTTCACCCTGACGCCCTTCTGCCGCTGCGGCGGTGGCTCAAAGCGCACCAGCTTCAGCTGCTGGCGCTGCTCCACCCCGAGCTCGCCCAGGGTGAGGGTGTCGAGCGGCTTTTTCTTCGCCTTCATAATGTCCGGGAGCTTGACGTAGCGCGGCTCGTTCAGGCGCAGATCGGTGGTGATGACCGCCGGCAGGTCCACATCGAGCGTCTCGAGCCCGGCGTCCACTTCGCGCGTTACGCGCGCCGTGCCGGCGCTCAGCTCGATCTTCGATGCGTAGGTGGCCTGCGGGCGGTTCCACAGCGCCGCCAGCACCTGGCCCGTCTGGCCGTTGTCATCATCAATCGCCTGCTTGCCGAGGATGACCAGCAGCGGCTGCTCGCGCTCGATCAGCTTCAGCAACGCCCGCGCCGCCACCAGCGGTTCGATGACGCCCTCGGCCCGCACGTGCAGCGCTCGGTCCGCCCCCATCGCCAGCGTGGTACGCAGTTGCTGCTGGCAGTCCGCAGGTCCCACCGTAGCGACCACGACCTCCTCGGCGCCGCCGCGCTCCTTGATGCGCAGCGCCTCCTCGAGCGCGATCTCATCGAAGGGGTTGACGCTCATCTTTACCCCGTCGGTGATGACGCCGCTGCCATCGGGTTTCACCCGGATGCGCACGTTGTAATCCACGACGCGCTTGATGCCGACCAGGATGCGTTTCATAGGCGTTGCAGTATAGCGGCAGGCCCGCTGCGTGCGTTGACGGGACGTGCCGTTGACGAATTGCGCGCCGCCTCCCTAAAGTCCCCGGCATGCTGAAGTTTGCGCTCCGTCGCATCGCCGGACTCATCCCGACGCTCCTCATCATCATCACCGTTTCGTTCTGTGTCGTGCGGCTGGCGCCGGGCGGGCCTTTCGACCAGGAGCAGGCGCTGCCGACCGCCGTGCGCGCCAACCTCGACCGGCTCTATGGACTCGACCGGCCCCTCACGGTGCAGTACGCGCACTACCTCACCGGCCTGCTGCGCGGGGATTTCGGCCCGTCGCTGCGGCAGCGCGATTTCACCGTGACCGAGCTCATCGCCCAGGGTCTGCCGCTGAGCGCAACACTGGGGCTTGCGGCCATTCTCCTGGCCGTGCTCACCGGCATTCCCGCCGGCACCGCCGCTGCGCTGTGGCGCAACCGCGCCGCCGACTATTGCATCACCACGCTCGCCGCTTTAGGGATCGCGCTGCCGAGCTTCGTGACCGGTCCACTGTTCGCGCTCGTGTTCGGGCTGTACCTGCACTGGCTGCCGGTCGCGGGCTGGGAGCAGGGCGCGCCGCGCTATCTGGTGCTGCCGGTGCTGACGCTGGCGCTGCCGGTGGCCGCGTACGTGGCGAGGCTCACCCGCGCCAGTCTTCTCGAGGTGCTGGGCACTCACTACGTGCGCAGCGCGCGCGCCCGGGGACTTGGGCCGGCACGCGTGCTGTGGCGTCATGCGCTGCGCCCGGCCCTGATGCCGGTGGTGAGCTACTTAGGTCCCGCGGTAGCGTTCGTGGTGACCGGGTCGCTCGTCATCGAGACGGTGTTTGGTCTGCCGGGCACGGGACGCTACCTGGTCCAGGGCGCGATCGATCGCGACTATCCGCTCGTCATGGGCATGATCGTGGTTTACGGCGCGCTCACACTCTTTCTCAACCTCATCGCTGATCTGATCTACGGATGGCTGGACCCGGGCGTGCGGCATGAGTGAAGCGGCAGCCGCGGTGGTGCGCGGGTTGTGGAGCGATGCCGGGCGGCGCCTGGCGGCAAACCGCATCGCCTTTGCGGCACTCGCCGTCATTCTCCTGATGGCGCTTTTTGCGGTGCTCGCCCCGCTTACCAGCCCCTGGGGCTACGACAGTCTCGACTGGGAGCACTTAGCGCTGCCACCCGGCCTCACGGCGGCGCATTGGTTTGGCACCGACCGCCTGGGACGCGATCTGTTCGTGCGCACCCTCTACGGCGTGCGGCTGTCGCTGCTCATCAGCGTGCTCGCGAGCCTCGTCAGTCTCGTGATCGGCGTGGCCTGGGGCGCCGTGGCGGGCCTGGCCGGCGGGCGCACCGACGGATGGATGATGCGCTTCGTGGATGTGTTGTATTCGCTGCCGTATCTGTTCATCGTCATCCTCCTGACGACGCTGTGGCAGCGCGGCAGCCTCGTGGCACTGCTGCTGGCGCTCGGGGCGGTGGGCTGGCTCACGACCGCGCGCATCGTGCGCGGCCAGACCCTGACGCTCAAGCGGCGCGAGTTCATCGAGGCGGCACGCGCGACCGGCGTGAGCACGAGCGCCATCCTGCTGCGCCACATTGTGCCGAACCTGCTGGGCCCGGTACTGGTATATGCCACGCTCACCATTCCGCAAATGATCGTGTTCGAGAGTTTTCTGAGTTTCCTGGGACTGGGAGTGCAGGAGCCGCACGCCAGCCTCGGCAACCTGATCCTGGTCGGGGCGCAGGAGATGCAGTCGGCGCCGTGGATGCTGCTGGTGCCGGTGGGCTTCCTCGTCGCTCTGCTGATCTGCCTCAACCTGCTCGGTGACGGTTTACGCGATGCCTTCGATCCGCGCGAGCGCTGAGCCTGCAGCCCCGGCGACGCCGGCGGTGCTGAGCCTGTCCGGGCTCACCATCACCTTCGACACGCCGCGTGGCCGCATTACGGCTGCGCAGGATGTCGCCCTCTCGGTCGCACGCGCTGAATGCCTGGGCGTGGTCGGGGAATCCGGCGCGGGCAAGAGCCAGGTGTTTCTCGCCGTGATGGGCCTGCTGGCGGCGAATGGCCGGGCGCAGGGCAGCGCCTGCTTTCTCGGCACCGAGCTCCTGGGGCTTGCGCCGCGCGCACTGGATCGGGTGCGCGGCGCAGGCATCGGCATGGTGTTCCAGGATCCGATGACGTCGCTCACACCGCACCTTTGCGTGGGTGAGCAAATTGCCGAAGTCATCGTCCGGCACCGGGGAGTTTCCCGGGCACAGGCGCGCGAGCGCTCGCTCGCGCTGCTGCGGCGCGTGCAGGTCACCGATCCTGAAGGGCGCATGCGGCAGTACCCGCACGAGCTCTCGGGGGGCATGCGCCAGCGGGTGATGATCGCCATTGCGCTGAGCAGCGAGCCAGCGCTGCTGATCGCGGATGAGCCGACCACGTCCCTCGATGTCACCATCCAGGCGCAGATTCTCGCGCTGCTGGCAGAGCTCAAGCGCGAGCGCGGGATGGCCATGGTACTCATCACCCACGACATGGGGGCCGTGGCCGGTGTCGCCGACCGCGTGGCGGTGATGCGCGAGGGGTGCATCATCGAAACCGGCCCGGTCGCATCGCTCCTCAAGGCGCCGCGCGACCCATACACCCGCTCTCTGCTGCGCGACACGCCGCGCCTGGACGATGGCAGCGATGCCACACCCGCAGGCGCCGCCGCCGTATCGGGCTCCGGTTCCGCCGCGGCCCTGACGCTCACCGATGTGAGCGTGCGCTTTGATGTCGGCCGCGGCTGGCTGGGGCCCCGCGCGCAGCTCCTGGCCGTGAGCGCGGTCAGTTTCGAGCTGCACTCAGGTGAGTCGCTCGGGGTGGTGGGCGAATCAGGTTGCGGCAAATCGACCCTGGTCCGCGCCGCGCTGCAGCTCCTGCGGCCCTATACCGGTCGCGTGGTGTGGATGGGTCAGGCGCTCGGGGATTTGCCACCGCGCGTGCTGCGCGCGCTGCGCCGGGATCTGCAGATCATCTTCCAGGACCCGCTGGGAAGCCTGGATCCGCGCATGACGGTAGGCGAGATCGTGGGCGAGCCGCTGCGGGTGCATGGGCGCGATCTTGATGCCGGCGCGCGCGCCGCCGAGACGGCCGCGGTGCTGCGGCGGGTGGGACTTACGCCTGCGCTCACGAGCCGCTACCCGCACGAGTTGAGCGGTGGACAATGCCAGCGCGTGGGCCTCGCGCGCGCCATGATCCTCAAACCTCGTCTGCTCATTTGCGACGAGCCGGTCAGCGCGTTGGATGTTCCGACCCAGCAGCAGATCGTGACGCTGCTGGCGCAACTGAAGCGCGAGTCGGGCATGTGCCTGCTGTTCGTCAGCCACAACCTGGCGCTGGTGAGACGTCTGTGCGAGCGCGTACTGGTGCTGTATCTCGGGCGCATGATGGAACTTGCGCCTTCGCCTCACCTGTACACACACCCGCGGCATCCCTACACCCAGGAGCTGCTGGCCGCGATCCCCATCGCCGACCCGGACATTCAGCCGGCGCGCCTGGCGCGCGCGCGGAGCGGGGAGCCGCCCTCACCGCTCTCGCCGCCGAGCGGCTGCGTGTACCGCACCCGCTGTCCCCACGCCGCCCCGGTGTGTCAGGAGCGCATCCCTGCCTGGGAGGAGCTGCCCGATGGGCGCCGCGTGGCGTGTCACCGCTGGCGCGAGCTATTCTTCACCCATGAGGACCGAACAGAACATCCACCCCAGCAATAGCCTCAAGGGTGTGCGTTACGAGATCCGTGGGCGCCTCGCGCGGCGTGCCCATGAGCTCGAGCGCCAGGGCTACGAGATCGTCTCGCTCAACATCGGCAACCCCAGGGCCTTTGGCCTGCGCACGCCCGAGACCATGCGACTCGCCATGATCGAGAACCTGGCGGAGGCGGAAGGCTACTGCCACCAGAAGGGCATCTTTCCGGCGCGCGAAGCGGTCGTCATGCAGCAGCAGGCCCGCGGCATCAACGGCGTCACCGCCGAAGAAGTCTTCATCGGCAACGGCGTGAGTGAACTCATCGATCTGGTGCTGCGCGCGCTCCTGAATGAGGGCGACGAAGTGCTGGTGCCGAGCCCGGACTATCCGCTGTGGACCGCGGCCGTCACCTTGAACCGCGGGCGCGCCGTGCACTATCCCTGCCGCCCCGAAAACGCGTTCGTACCCGACCCGCAGGAAGTGGCGCGCCTGGTGACGCCCAGGACGCGCGCTATCGTCATCATCAATCCGAACAATCCCACCGGCGCGGTCTATCCGCGCGCGGTGCTGGAAGCGCTCGCGCAACTCGCGGAGCGCCGCGGTCTGATCGTGTTCAGCGACGAGATCTACGACCAGATGACCTACGAGGCGGCCGAGTTCGTGCCCATGGCGACCCTGGTGCGCGATACGCTGTGCGCGACGCTCGCGGGCCTGTCCAAGGTCTACCGCGCCTGCGGCTACCGTGTGGGCTGGGCGGTGTTCTCCGGACGCACCCGCGCCGCGGCCGACTATCTGAACGCGCTCGAGCTGCTCACATCGCTGCGCCTGTGCAGCAACGTGCCGGCGCAGTGGGCGGTGCAGACGGCGCTTGGGGGTCATCAGAGCGTTCGTGAGCTCACCGGCCCGGGCGGGCGGCTGCACGACTCGCGCGCCGCGATCCTCACGGCGGTGCAGCGCAGCCGCTTTCTCAGGCTCGCGCCTCCCGGTGGGGCGATGTACGCCTTCGTCGGCGTGGACCCGAGCGCGCTGCCGGATTTCGACGACCAGCAGTTCACGCTCGACCTGCTCGAGCAGAAGCATGTGCTGGTCGCGCCGGGCGTCAGCTTCAACGTGCCCTACCGCAATCACTTCCGCATCACCAACCTCCCCGATGCGGCCACCTTGCGGGACGTGTTCGCTCGGATCGATGAGTTACTGAGCACTTACGCGGCCGCGCCGCGCGACGGCGCCGTGCCCGAGGGCACGGCGAGCAACGTGGTGAGCGCCACGTCTCGTTTCAAGTAACTTCTCTAAAGAGACCTTAACAGCCTGTTTTGTTTAGGCTTCCAACCGACGTAAGCGAGCATCTGCGGGAGGGCGGCACCCTCATCGTGCCGTCCCGGCAGCGAGCGCACGCGGTGCGGCTCGCGCACGCGGCCGCCGCGCTCGAAGCAGGAAGGCGCGTCTGGGCAAGCGCGGATGTGCAGCCGGGCGCGGTGTGGCTGCGGCAGGAGGCGCAACGCTGCGCCGCCGCGGACGCGGGCGACTGGCCGCGGCTGCTCACGGCCGCAGAGGAGTGGTTCCTGTGGCGGCAGGCCGCGGCGCAGGCGACGCGCCGTTTCACGCTCCTGAACGGCGGCGCTCTCACCGAGGCGCTGCTGCACTCGAGTGAGCTCGCCGCGCACTACGGCATTACCTTTGCCGCCGGACCCCCTGACAGTGAGACCGCTATTTTGTGCCAGGCGCAGCAGGGGTTTGAGGATCGCTGTCGCGCGCTGCGCGCGGCGAGCGTGGGCGCCCTGCTTGAGCGCATGACGCACGCGGGGGATGGCAAGGTCCGCAGCCTGCTGTTGCGGGGCTTCGATACGCTCGCCCCGCGCCTGCGGGCGATTGCGGCGGCGCGCGGTGCGCAGGCTCGTGAAGCGGCGGACGCAGGCGGCGCCGAACCGAAAGTGCTGCTCGCTGCCGATGCGCAGGAGGAACTCGAGCGAATCGCCGACTGGTGCCGCGTGCGCGTGCTTGCTCAACCCGACGCGCGGCTGCTGGTGATACTGCCCGGTGCACCGGGAGCGCGCGACAGGCTGGCGACGCTCATTCGCCAGGCGCTTGATCCGCACAGCGTGCTCAGCGGCGCAGCCCCTGCCGATACGCGGGTCGGCATCGAGGGCGGTCAACCCCTCGCGCAGCTGCCGATGATCGGGCACGCGCTCACGACGCTCGAGTGCCTCGCCGGAGCCGAGGCGGATTTCGAACGCACAAGCGGCTGGCTGCGCGCGCCGCATTGGGCGCGGCCGTCCGCCGCCGCGCGTGCCCGGTTGGATCTGAAGTTGCGCGAGCACGCCGTGCCCAGCCTGCGCTTGCGCGAGCTCTTGGGCGCGTTGCAGCTTGCGCCGCCGGAGCTTTCGGCCACGGCACGCGAATTCACGACGCAGCTGGTGAACGCCGCAGCCGCGCTCGGGGAAGGCAACGCCTCGCCGCGCATCTGGTCGGAGCGCTTCACCGCAGCGCTCGCCGCGGCCG
>DASWUP010000281.1:0-5605 GCA_036401635.1 Steroidobacteraceae bacterium | reverse complement strand
GTCGCCACGCGTCGAAAAGCGCCGGCCGCGCGACACCAGCCACCCGTCCCCGCGCGGCGTGCAGCCCGTGGGGAACGCGCATTCTACCGGAACCGGGGCGGCCAGGGAACAGCTTATCATTCCGGTTCCCGCTAGCTGCCGGCGGCGACTAAGCCATCCGAGGTAATAGCATGTCCGATCCCGCCCATCGCCCGCCGCTGCGCGCCCCGCGCGGATCGGAACTGAGCTGCCGCAGCTGGCTCTCCGAGGCGCCGCTGCGCATGCTGATGAACAACCTCGATCCACAGGTCGCGGAGCGGCCGCAGGACCTGGTGGTCTACGGCGGCATCGGCAAGGCGGCCCGCAACTGGCAGTGCTTCGAGCAGATCGTCGCGGCGCTGCGTGCCCTCAAGGACGATGAGACACTCCTCGTGCAGTCGGGCAAGCCGGTCGGGGTGTTCCGCACGCACGCCGATGCCCCGCGCGTACTGCTCGCCAATTCCAACCTCGTGGCGCGCTGGGCTGACTGGGAGCACTTCAACGCGCTCGACCGCAAGGGCCTGATGATGTTCGGCCAGATGACGGCCGGCTCATGGATCTACATCGGCAGCCAGGGCATCGTCCAGGGAACCTACGAGACCTTCGTGGAAATGGGCCGCCAGCACTTCGGCGGCAACCTCGCCGGCAAGTGGATCCTCACCGCCGGTTTGGGCGGCATGGGCGGCGCGCAGCCGCTCGCTGCGACCATGGCGGGCGCCTCGATGCTCGCGGTCGAGTGCCGCCCCGAACGTATCGTCAAACGCCTGCAGACCCGCTACCTCGATATCCAGGCCGCGAACCTGGAGGAGGCCCTGGAGAGCCTCGAGCGCGCACGGCGCGCGGGCAAGCCCGTGTCGGTGGGCCTGCTCGGCAACGCCTGCGAAGTGCTTCCGGAGCTTCTGCGCCGCGGAGTGCGGCCCGATGCCGTGACGGATCAGACCTCGGCGCACGATCCGGTCAACGGTTATCTGCCCGGCGGATGGACACTCGAGAAGTGGGACCGGCTGCGCGCGCAAGATCCCGCGCAGGTGGCGGAGGAGGCGCGTGCCTCGATGGCACGGCACGTCGAGGCGATGCTCGCCTTCCAGAAGCTCAAGATTGCGGTATTCGACTATGGCAACAACCTGCGCCAGGTGGCCTTCGACGCGGGCGTCAAGGACGCTTTTTCCTTTCCGGGCTTCGTGCCGGCGTATGTGCGGCCGCTGTTCTGCCGTGGCATGGGACCGTTTCGCTGGGTGGCACTCTCGGGCGACCCCGAGGACATCTACCGCACCGACGCGAGAGTTCGGGAATTGCTCCCCGATGATGCGCACCTGCATCATTGGCTGGACCTGGCGCGCGAACGCATCCAGTTCCAGGGACTGCCGGCGCGCATCTGCTGGGTAGGTCTGGGTGATCGGCACCGTCTCGGGCTCGCGTTCAACGAGATGGTGGCGAGCGGGCAGCTCAAGGCGCCCATTGTGATCGGCCGCGATCACCTGGACTCCGGCTCGGTCGCAAGCCCGAACCGCGAGACCGAAGCGATGCGCGACGGTTCCGATGCCGTCGCGGACTGGCCGCTGCTGAATGCGCTGCTCAACACCGCCAGCGGCGCGACCTGGGTGTCGATCCATCACGGCGGCGGTGTCGGCATGGGTTACTCGCAGCACGCCGGTGTCGTCATCGTGTGCGACGGCACGGCGGCGGCCGCGCGCCGCATCGAGCGGGTGTTGTGGAACGATCCGGCGAGCGGCGTCATGCGCCATGCGGACGCCGGCTACGAGAGCGCGATCGAGTGCGCCCGCGCGCAGCACCTCAACCTGCCGTTCCTGCGGCCCTGAGCGGCAAGCGCGACGCGCATGTCTGAGGCGCTCAAGCTCTGGCGCAACGCGCAGCTGGCCACCTGTGACGCGGCGGCGCGCGTCATCGCGCGCGGTGCGCTCACGACCCGCGCCGGTCGCATCGAATGGGTGGGAGAGGAGGAGGCCTTACCCGCGGGCGCGGCCGATGAGGTGCATGACCTCGCCGGGGCCTGGGTCACGCCCGGGCTCATCGACTGTCACACGCACCTGGTGTTCGCCGGCACCCGCGCCAACGAGTATGCCGAGCGGCTGCGCGGACGTTCCTACCAGGAGATCGCGCGCGCCGGCGGCGGCATTCTCGCCACGGTGCGCGCGGTGCGGCAGGCGAGCGAGCAGCAGCTGTTCGATGAGAGCGCGCCGCGGCTCGCGGCGCTGCTCGCCGAGGGCGTGACGACCGTCGAGATCAAATCCGGCTATGGCCTGACACTGGCCGATGAGGCGAAAATGCTGCGCGTGGCGCGCCACCTCGGCCGCGCGTTCCCGGTGACCGTGCGCACCACGCTGCTCGCCGCCCACACGCTGCCACCCGAATTCAGCGCGCGCGCGGATCAGTACATCGAGACCATCGCGCGCGAATGGCTGCCGCAGTTGTGCGCGCAGGGGCTGGTCGATGCCGTGGACGTGTTCTGCGAGAACATCGCCTTCAGCGTCGCGCAGGCGGAGCGCCTGTTCGCGGCGGCGCGCGCGCACGGGCTTCCGGTCAAGATGCACGCCGAGCAGCTCAGCAACCTCGGCGGCACGCTCATGGCCGCCCGTTACGGCGCGCTGTCGTGTGATCATCTGGAGTACGCGGGTGTGGCGGAGGCTGTGGCGCTCGCCGGGGCGGGGACCGCGGCGGTGCTGTTGCCGGTGGCCTTTTACTGCCTTGCCGCCGAGCGCAAGCCGCCCATCGCGGCGCTGCGCGCGCACCAGGCGGCCATGGCCATCGCGAGCGACTGCAATCCCGGATCTGCGCCGGGCGCCTCGCTGCTGCTCGCGATGAGCATGGCGACTCGGCTGTTCGGCCTGACGGCGGAGGAAGCGCTGCTGGGCGTGACGCGTCATGCGGCCCGCGCGCTCGGGCTGCACGGCGAGCGCGGCGCGCTCGCCACCGGACAGGCGGCGGACTTTGTGGTGTGGAACGTGCGCTCGATCGAAGAGCTCAGTTACTGGATTGGCTTTAACCCGCGCCGGACCGTGGTCCGCGCGGCAGAGGTCCTGCGATGGCCGAACCCGACTGCCTGAAGCTTGGCTCACGGCCGCTGCGCCTCGCCGACCTGCGCCGCGTCTACGAAGGCCCGTTGAGTGTGCAAATCGACGCGGCGGCGCTAGGCGCGGTGCGCGATGCCTACGCTGTCACCGCGCGGCTCGCCGCGGCCGATGCGCCCGCCTACGGCATCAACACCGGCTTCGGCCTGCTCGCAAACACCCGCATCCCCCCCGCGCAGCGCACGCTGCTGCAGCGAAACATCATCCTGTCCCACAGCAGCGGTGTTGGCCCGCTGCTCGATGATGCGATCGTGCGCCTCACGCTGGTGCTGAAGCTCGCCAGCCTGCTGCAGGGCTTCTCCGGGGTAAGCACCGAGTTGGCACGCTTTCTCGAGCGGCTCATCAACGCAGGGCTCTGCCCGTGCGTGCCGGCGCAGGGATCGGTCGGAGCCTCCGGCGATCTCGCGCCGCTCGCGCACCTGTCGCTGGCGCTGTTGGGACTCGGGGATATCCGCCGGCACGGCGAGCTGCTGCCGGCGGCGGAAGCGCTGGCGCAGGAAGGGCTGGCACCGCTGGTGCTGGGACCGAAGGAGGGATTGGCGCTGCTAAATGGCACCCAGGTGTCGACCGCGCTGGCACTCGCCGGGCTGTTCGAACTCGAAACGGTGTTCGCGGGCGCGGTGGTGAGCGGTGCGCTGTCGCTCGATGCGCTGCTGGGAAGCGATGCGCCTTTCGATCCGCGCATCCAGCACCTGCGCGGCCACGACGGCCAGGCGCGCGTGGCCCAGGTGTACCGCGAGCTGCTCGCCGGCAGCACGATCCGCGAATCGCACCGCAGCTGTACGCGGGTTCAGGATCCGTACTCGCTGCGCTGCCAGCCGCAGGTGATGGGCGCGTGTCTGGACCTGATCACGCAACAGGCAGCCACGCTCACCACCGAGGCCAACGCGGTCACCGACAACCCGCTGGTGTTTCCGGACACCGGCGAGGTGTTATCCGGCGGGAATTTTCATGCCGAACCGGTGGCGTTCGCGGCCGACATCCTCGCGCTCGCGTGCGCGGAGATCGGCTCGATCGCCGAGCGCCGCTTAGCGCTGCTCGTCGATCCGAAAATGAGCGGGTTGCCGGCGTTTCTCACGCCCGACAGCGGTGTGAACTCCGGCTTCATGGTGGCGCAGGTGACCGCCGCCGCCCTGGTCGCCGAGAACCGCATGCTGTGCCACCCGGCGAGCGTCGACAGCATTCCAACTTCCGCGAACCAGGAAGACCACGTGAGCATGGCCACCCACGGGGCACGGCGGCTTCTGACCATGGCGGGCAACGCCTTGAACGTTGTCGCCCTCGAATTTCTCGCCGCCTGCCAGGGCGTGGACTTTCGCGCGCCGCTGAAGACTTCCCCGCGCTTGGCTGGCGCCCACAGTGCGCTGCGGCTCAAGGTGCCCTTCGCGCACACCGACCGCTTGCTTGCGCCCGACATCGCGGAAGCCGCCGTTACCGTGCGCCGCTCCGAGGTACAGTCGCTCGCCAGCGCTCTGCTACCGAGCTTCCGCTGACTTTAGGCGGCCTACCTCAACCTGTACCTGGGCTGCACCGACGAGGGCCGCCGCGTTCTTTACATATTGTTAGCGCCGAGCTCAAAGGGGTGCGAATTGTGCCGCCTTGGGCTTCTCCGGCAAGTCCGACTGCTGCTCGCGCTTGATGCGCTCGTAGATCTCTTCCCGGTGTACCGCAACGCTTTTCGGCGCATTGATGCCGACGCGTACCTGGTTCCCCTTGACCCCCAGAACCGTAATGGTCACGTCGTCCCCGATCATGACGGTTTCGCCGACCCGGCGTGTGAGAATGAGCATCTTCGTTCCCTCTAGTCTTTATAGTTATTAGGTGTGCCACAGCGAAGGTAAGTTCGCTCCGTGCACGGATTTATCCCTTGTAGATTACGGGAAAACCGCCGCAAAGAAAAATCCCAGCTTTCGAGCTTAATCAGGGGCTTGAACGTTCCCGCCATGAGCTTGGCCAACCGACCCGCCCCCTTACATAAGGAGCCTGTTGAGAGCCGCACAGGTGGCGTTCGCGGTCGGGCCCACGATCACGTGCACGCAGCCCGCGACCGGCATCGCAACACCGCGCAGCCCGAGGTCACGAATGGCGTCGCGGTCTATCAGCGCGGCATCGCCAACGCTCACACGCAGGCGGCTCGCAGCAAGCTCGACCGCGCGCACGTTGGCGCGTCCGCCGAGCGCGGCGAGCAGCGCGGCGGCGTCCGCCGCCTGCGCTGCGACCGCGCCCCGTGCCGGCGATGCAGCCGCTGGCGCAGCGGCGCCCGCCACGGCATCGGGTGAAGTCGCGGCCGCGTGCAGCGCGCTGCGGATGTCTCCGGCGACCTGATCGGCCATGGTGCCGACCACCACCTGCAGCGCGTTGGCGGACGGGCGCACCAGACCGCGGGCGCCGAGGTGCTTCAGCGCACCGGCATCGACGGCCGACTGCTTGGCAACCAACAAGCGCAGGCGCGTGGTGCAGGCGTCCACCGACACGAGGTTGGCAGCACCGCCGAGCGC
>DASWUP010000280.1:0-1614 GCA_036401635.1 Steroidobacteraceae bacterium | reverse complement strand
GCATCGACAATCACGTGCGGGGTGTTGCCGCACTCCGTGATCCATTGATGCATCGCGCGCAACAGGAAAGGACGCTTGGGCAACACCTTATTCATGTGGCTGCTCAGAGCCGCATCTCCTGTTCCCGCTCCGACAATCCCTCGCGGAACGCCGGGCGCGAGAACACCAGCTGCGCGTACTTCTCGATCGCCTGCGCCTGCGACGGCAGGTCGATCTCATAGTAAGGCAGCCGCCACAGCACCGGCGCAATGGTGGCATCGACCAGCGAGAACTCATCCGACAGAAAGTACGGCTTCACCTTGAACAGCTCGGTGCTCTGCAGAATCGTATCGCGCAGGATCTTTTTCAGCTTGACCGTCTGTTTCTTGTCCGGCTCCTGATCGATCTGGCGCGTCACGCTGTACCAGTCGCGTTCGATGCGGTACAGCGCCAGCCGAAACTGCGCGCGGGTCACCGGATCCACCGGCATCAGTGGCGGATGCGGGAAGCGCTCGTCGAGATACTCGATGATGACGCGCGAGTCGTACAGCACCAGGTCCCGGTCCACGAGCGTCGGAACGCTGTGATACGGGTTGAGATCGAGCAGATCCTCCGGAAAGCGCCCGGCCTCGACGCTGACGATATCGATGCTGATGCCCTTTTCGGCCAGCACGATCCGCGTGCGATGACTCCACGGGTCATTGGGTGCGGAAAACAGGGTCATGATGGATCGTCTGTTCGACAAGTCTCCGCTCCTGCGACCCGCCTGATGGAGGCGCCGCGGCGCCGCCTGCGCCCAAGCCGACGATCAGCGCACGTCTTTCCAGTATTCGCGCTTCACCAGCCAGGCGAGCCAGGTGAACACCAGCAGAAACAGTACCACCCACACGCCGAGTGCGCGGCGCGCCGTCTGCGTCGGTTCGCTCACGTAGTCGAGGAAGTTCACCGTATCGCGCACGAAGCCGTCGTAATCGGCGGCACTCAAGCGTCCTGGGGCGATCTGCTCGAAGTGGTCAAACACCTGTTGGCGGGTGACCTGACCGCCCTCAGCGGCGGCGGCCTGCTCCTTGTATACGGCGCGCTTCAGCCCCTCGAGCTCCGAGAGCACGTGCGGCATGGAGGTCGCCGGCAGTCGCAGGTTGTTGGCGCCCGCCTGCCGCGCGGGATCCACGTAGAAAGTCTTCAGGAACTGGTAGAGGTAGTCCTGACCGCGGGCCCGTGCCATGAGCGACAGATCCGGCGGGGTCTTGCCGAACCAGGCTTCCGCGTCCGCCGCCGGCATGCTGGTGAGAATGTACTGCGCCGGCTTGTCTCCGGGCGGCAGCAGATCCTGCTGCAGCAGCCGCTGCGGAACGCCCAAGTCCTGCGCCAGGCGCGACCAGCGCTCGTACTTGAGCGAGTGGCACCCGAGGCAGTAGCTCACGAAGTTGCGCGCGCCGCGCTGCACCGAGGGCAGGTCCGACACGTCGTTGCCGGCGTGCCAGCTCTGCCAGTCGGCGCCGAAGGCGCCCCCGGCGCTGCCGCCCGCCCCCTCGGCCGCCCAGCTGCCGTGCGTGACTGCCGCCGCCACCAGTGCCGCGGCCGCACCTGCACGCCTGCCGCAGAGCGGTTCAGTGCGCATGGAAGATCACTCTC